>CASBQE010000121.1 GCA_949127665.1 Synechococcales cyanobacterium PMM_0083 | reverse complement strand
TGTTGCACATGGCTGAGATAGTCTGCTTCGGTGCGGGTATCGCCGATGCTCGGATGAATCACCTGACCACTGGCAACATCAAAACTAGCCATCAAGGTTTGGGTGCCGTGACGGATGTATTCAAATTCTCGTCGTTGGATCTTGCCAGGACGCATCGGCAAGTCGTTCGCTTTGCGCTCTAAGGCTTGAATCCCGGTCATCTCATCCAAACTGATGGTGCGCTCTCCCACGGCAGAGCGTTCCTGAGCACTTAAGTAGACCTGGCAAATGTCTTTGACTTTCTCGTCAAACGCTGGGTCGGGGGGGGATTGAGCCAATAGCCGGACTGGTGTGGTTTAAGACTCGCTTCAGCTAGCAATCGTCCGACATGGCGGGGGGAGATACGTTCCACAATCTTTTGATTGACCAGTTCCTCAGCCAGTTCTCGTGCCGTCCAATGGCTGATGGGTCGTCCATAGGTTGCCGGTGGCTCACAAGCTAGGGCGAATAATTGCAGGATTTGTTCCAGTCTAAAGGTGGCGGGTGCCCCTGAACGCTCGGCATCCTCTAAGCGCTTCACCCCCTCAACCTCCTTTTCGCCTAGCGTCAACCATCGTGCTCGCCATGTCCTTGCCATATCCCGGCTAATCCCCAGTTCTCGCCCGATGTCTTGATGGTTCCGTCCTGCATCTGCTAAAAGGATGATGGACGCTCTTAAGGCGATTTGTTGAGGCGTACTGTGGCGGTTCACGAGTTGTTGCAGTTGTTGACGTTCGCCCTCGGCTAAATGAAGTGCTTTAGGTGCAGATTTTGGCAAGGTTCTTACCTCAGCGAAGGATACCACAATAAGAGTAGCCTAACTTCCGCCTTCTTGTACTAGTATTCTGACAAAACTAGAGCTTAAGAATGGAAAAACAGTTTTGAATTATTATTCGACTGGTACTTCTGGCTATCTCATGCATTATCACAGAAGTCCTCGATATTGGATTAGAGCAATTGACTTTGAGCCTCACTTCAAAAGTCCTACTAGAGAACGCTCCGTCCACCATTTTCGTGACTTATATTTCTCCAATAGTGATGTAGGAAAAGTTATTGGGGCAATTCTTAACAGTTCACTCTTCTTTTTCTGGTTTATTTCAATTGGGAATGGGCGAAACATAACAGGCGTTGACGTGGCTCAATTTCCCGTTGGAGATTTAGCAGGAAATATTGTTGAAAATATTTCAAAGCTATTCGATATGTTGATGAGAGATTATACAAAAAATTCTTTTGTAAGAGTGAGAAAAGACTGTGAATTTCAAGAGTTTCGGCAAAGCTTATCTAAATCAATCATTGACGAAATCGATCGCGTTCTAGCCAAACACTACGGTTTCACCGACGAAGAACTCGACTTCATCATCAACTACGACATCAAATACCGTATGGGCAAAAATGCCGAGGAGGAAGAATCGTGAGCAAGCTGGAAAAACTGATTGAACAGTTTTTGAGAGAGCCGCCTGAAGTTCGATTTGATGACGTTGAGTATCTTTTGACATCATTTAGTTTTGAGGAAAAACGTTCTAAAGGAAGTCATCATACCTTCCGTAATGCCGAAGGGCTGAAAATCACCGTCCCCAAAAAGGGCGGCAAAATGGTTAAAGGGGTCTACATCCAACAAATCGTCAAGCTACTGAACTTGGAGAACTGGAACAATGAAAACGCAGATTAAGCCTGAAACCTTACAAGATTACTTCAACCTTAACTATCCCATTACGCTCTATCCCGAATCTGATGGCGGTTACACCATTGTTATCGCTGACTTACCAGGATGTATCTCTCAAGGCGATACGCTTGAAGAATCCATTGCCAACATCCAAGAGGCAAAAGTTGCTTGGATAGAGACAGCCTGGGAGTGTGGCGATCCGATTCCGCTGCCAACGCTGCGTTAAATCGTAGACTGTTTTAGCGATAGCGTTTTAGCAAACCACTACGGCTTCACCGACGAAGAACTCGACTTCATCATCAACTACGACATCAAATACCGCATGGGCAAAAATGCCGAGGAGGAATAATCAAAGGCAAGAGATTTATTTCATGGCATCGTTAAAGCTTGCTTGCAGATTCAAGACGGTCTCCAGTGTGCCTTTCGGAGTGAGTTGTGGGAAGCATGTTAAATTGAGAGCGATTCGGCATTGAGAGGCTAGGCAATGGCACAAATCACTATCACCGTACCCGATGAACTCTCGGAACAGTTGCAACAATTAGGCGATCGCTTACCAGAACTACTACAACTCAGTTTGCAACAACCCGCCCTGCCTGCCCACATCTATCACTACATCCTCAACTTTCTGGCGAGTAACCCTGCTCCAGCAGAAATTGTTGATTTTCGTCCCACCACTGAAATGCAAACCCGCCTGCAAACCTTAATCAGCCGTAGCCATGCAGGCATTCTCAGCACTTCTGAACAAGCCGAACTCAATGAATATGAACGGATCGAACATCTGATGATCTTAATGAAGTCAGGTTCTTTGCCCTATCTTGCCGCCTCCACATGACCTACATCCCTGCCCAACTCCGTCGTCTGGTCGAAGAACGGGCAGGCGATCGCTGCGAATATTGCCTGCTGCCTACCCAACTATCCTTTTTCCCACACGAGGTCGATCACATCATCCCAGAAAAGCATAACGGCAAAACTGAAACTGATAACCTGGCTTTAGCCTGCTGGCGTTGCAACCGCCACAAAGGGACTGATTTAGGGTCGTTTGACCCAGAAACAAACCAATTTAGCTTTCTATTCAATCCGCGATCGCAAACATGGTCAGAGCATTTTCAACTCCAGACTTTTCAAATCATTGGCATCTCTCCAGAAGGGAGAACTACTGCTTTTTTGCTTCAACTCAATACCTCTGAACGAATTGCCGAACGTCAGCGTTTTTTATCACACTAACAAACACTTAGAATTCGCTCATAGTGCCAACGGTTTGAATAACTTCGCACCTACTTTCACTGAATCTTAGCCATGCAACCATTCCCATGCATTCAGCTACACCCCAGCGATTCCAGGTATCCCCAGCATCTGGAGCAAGCTTATGACCGCGATCGCTTACCCACCATTCAAGCGATCGGCAACCTGGATATTTTGCAATCTAAACCGTTAGCCTTCTTCTGCTCGGCTCAATGCCCCGGCAACTTGATTCTGCAATCCTATGACCTGGCTCAACACCTGCGGGATGCAGGCACAAGCGTCATCAGCGGTTTCCATACCCCAGTGGAGCAAGAAGTTTTGGATTTGTTGCTGCGTGGCACTCAAGCGATCCTTTATTGTCCCGCCCGTAGCATTGACAAAATGCGATTAAACCGCGATCTCAAAACCGCCCTAACTCGCGATCGTCTCCTGATCCTGTCACCCTTTCCAACGCACCAACCCCGGATCACCGCAGAACTGGCGCAGCTTCGCAATCAGTTTGTCGTGGCTCTCGCTGAAGCTGTATTCATCGTTCATGCCAATCCAGGTAGCAAAACAGCCGCGATCGCCCACGAGGTAATGAATCTGGGCAAATCCTTACTCACTCTAGACAGCCCAGATAACATAACGTTGCTCAGTTCAGGTGCAAAACCAATCCAAGTTACAGATCTCCGGATTTGGGCATTCTAAACCTGAAAGGTAAAACAGTGATTTTTTGAGGTGGCACCATGCGAAGAGCGGATCGACGGAATGACTCCGATGATAACTCTATGCACAATCCAAGCTCCCGACAAGCAGAGCCACTCTCCTACCACGAAGTTAAAACTCGCTGGCTGACTACCGTCAACGAGCGGGATACACTTCGCCAGCAGAATCAAACCCTTGAACAGCAAGCCCAACAGAGCCACCACCTGTATTTAGAGGAACAGCAGCGGTATCACTCCACCCTCACCCTCTACCAGGAAGAACAAGACCGCTACCGCACAACTCTCAACCTCTACCAGGAAACCCACACCCAGGCACAGTCCACCCTCACCCTCTACAATCAGGAGCAAACCCGATCGCAGGAACTCGCTGCCAAATACGAAACGGCTGAAGCAGAATACCAGCGTTACCTCACCCTCTACAACCAGGCTCACAACGACCTCAAATTTGAGCGGCGGTCCAAAGCAGGCATCAAAGGCTGGGAAACCCGCCGCAAGCGAGAAAACGATCGCCTGAAGCAAGAAATCGGCGAAATGACTATCCTTCTGCACGACTCTATGACCCGCGAAGAAGGTGCACTGACCAACCTGGAAGAGATCGCCACTCGCATGGATCGGATTCAGTCCCTGATCAATTCTGTTGATGAAGAACCTGGCGATAATGCCATTGGTTTCCTGCAAAAACTCCAACGCATCTGGCAAGCTGTAAAAGAAATCCTCGCCGAGTAGAGCACCCCCATGAGCGACGATTTAGATCCCATCCATCCCACCCCTGTCACCTCTGCTTTGGGCGATCGTATTCGTAACCTTACGAGCCAACTCCGGCAGGAACGCGACGTGCAGATTAAAGCAACCTCCCGCATCCTAGGGGCTGCTGCCCAAATTGCTGTGAATCACGATCGCCTGATTGACCAGGTGGTAGAAATAGCAGAAGCAGACCTCGACCAACAGAGCCAGCTTCAACCCTCCGAACCCTACACCACTGATCGCTTGAAGCAACAATTCAAGTCCCTCAAAGATGCCAAAGCCCACTTCAACCTGAAAGCAAGTAGCTGGGATGCTCTCGCCGCCAAACTCAACCAAACATCTGCACTACCTACTCCCCCATCTGTCTCAAACCAGGATGCTGTTATCCAACGCCTGGACGCGATCGAGCAGGAACTTCACCTCCTACGCAGCGATATGAATCAGATTCTTAGCCTATTCACGGGATTGATGAACCAGTTGCCGTAACACCAAAATAAGTCGTCAATCCCTTTGTTGCTTCATCTCAGACTACATCAGAAACAAAACTGGAATGCCCCAGCTCAAAAGTAAGAACTAACTTTCCAATCATCCATCTGGTTAGCTTTCAGGTAATTTCCCTTTGCCAACCAACTGATTCTCCAATACCCGACGAGTCCGTTCTAACTCCGTTGTCAGTAACTCCTCATCCGGGAGGGTTGTTTGATACTCAGCCGCCAGAATATTAGACAACCCTTCCAGAGCATAATGAGCCACTGCTTCGTTCTTCTTGTTACACAGAATCAGCCCCACAGGTGGATTCTCACCGGGATAGATCCAGTTCTCACGGGCATAATTCAGGTACATGTGCATCTGTCCGGCATCCGCATAGGTAAACTCGCCCAGCTTCAGGTCAATAATAACCAAACACCGGAGGCGGCGATGGAAAAATAACAGATCGACCCGGAACCATTGATCGCCAATCCGCAGCCGTCGCTGACGACCCACAAATGCAAAGTCCCCACCCAGTTCCAGCAAAAAACTTTCGATATGGCGAATTAAAGCTTCTTCCAGGTCATTCTCAGAGTATTCGTCTTTCAGGTCTAAAAATTCCAGCACAAAGGGATCTTTCAATTCCTCTTCTGGCATAACCGCATCTTCAGAACGAGGTTGAAATCCCTTCTCCAGCATTGCTGCCTTATTGCGAGACAACAACGTACGTTCGTAATACTGTGTGTTAATTTGACGACTGAGTTGACGCACTGACCAGCCACCCTTAAGAGATTCCGTCTCATAGAAGGCTCTTGCGTCTGGAGATTTGATCGTTAACAGCTTGACATAATGCGACCAGGGCAATGGAAATTCTCCAGACACCGTTTGGAAAATCTCAGGTGAGGCTGATTGCATGGTTAAAGCCTGTCCCTTTTCAGGATAGGTCAAGTAAAACGCCCGCATTTGAAACAAGTTACTTTTTTGAAATCCCCGTCCAAAGCGATCGCTTAAGTCCTTTGCCAGCCGCTCAATAATTTGCTTCCCATACTCAGCCCTGGTTTCTCCTCGTTGCTCCAATTCAACAATTCGCCGCCCAATTTCCCAATAGGTAGCTGTCATAATGGCATTTACTGACCTTGCCGCAGCCCGACGCGACGCTTCCATTAGCTCGACCAAACCACTCAAGGTGGTCGTGTAGGAACTAGCAAAGCCTATTAGCTCAAGTTGGTCTGGTTGAGAATTGCTGGATTCTATCTCATTGGACTCTTGTGGCACGGTTGACTCCAAATTTACTCATGCAAAATTACATACCAGGCTGATCAACTTCACTACTGCAACAGTTCCTCTAACTGGCTCAACAAGCGTTCAAGCTTCTTATTCTTCTTGGGATCATCCCAAACCTTCGCCTTCCGTATCTGTTGAGTAACAAAGGTCAATCGTTGAGAAGTGGGCATCTCATCTGGTTCTACTAAGTCCTGATCACTTCTTCCCCGACGCAATTCTTTAACCTGCGATTGAATGTCACTCACAGATAAATCTTTAGCAAGAGCAGTTTCCAGCAGCTCACGCTGTTGCTCAGGATGCTTAACCTTCAGAATCTCATTCACTTTGGTATAGTGCAACTTGCCTTGCTGAAGCACTGCTTGGATATGATTGGGTAACTTCAGCAATGGCGCTCTATGCTTACGAAAGCTTTCCGGTGTCAGCCGACCAATCACCGTGAATACATCTTCGACAATCGTCCATTCCTCATTACGGACAACGTTGTCCGTAAGACCTCGTTTTTGGTTCGCTGCCTGGTTTAGCAGACTGGTAACTTCTGTCGGACTCCGATCTAAATTCCGGCAAAGCATTCCCATGACAGCGTTTGTCTCCTCCCATTTGTTGAGGTCACTCCGTTGAAGATTACTGATGGCTTTGATGTCTTCTGCCGCACGATCGTCCACATCGAACACACGAACGGGAACCTTTCCTAGTTCAGCCAGTTCCGCCGACCGATGACGTTTCTCACCCGCTAACAAGTCATACTCATCCTTCATCCCTGGACGACGACGCACTGAGAGCGGATCAATCACTCCAACCACCTTCATCGAAGTTGCCATCTTACTGATCTCTTCCGGGTCAAAGTATCGCCGCGACTGGTTTAGGTCTCGATGAATCTTACTGTGCTGCACCCAAATTACCTCCGGTTGCTCTTGGTGGCTTTCAAGGACAGCAACTTGCTTTTCCGGGGTAGTTTTGGAAGTAGGTTTAACTACAGGTTGAGGTGATTCAGTGTTATCTTGCCGAATCACCTGCATCAGCCCCTTAAATCGGTTGGACTTAGAACTACTCACTAAAAACCTCCTTCCCGATTGCACAATATTCATTCCAGGCGGTACGGGCACGGCGATCGCTCACTTGATGCACCAATCCCCCCTCATTTGCGGCTTTCTGAAAAGCAACTGCCTCTCGAATCTTGCCCTCAAACACTGGAAAGCCAGCTTCAATCAAAAACTCTCTGGCTTCTTCCCCTTCTCTACGGGGTGGGGGTGGAACTCGTGTTAAAAGCACTCGATACTTATGGGTTCCTAAAGCCTTCAGTAACTCGATCGTCTGAATCAACGCATCTAAAGACATGGTGTCAGGCGTTGTTGGAAGAATCAGCAGATCACAACCATCAACAATCTCTTTCAATTCTTCTTCCTCGGCACTGGCTTCCGTATCAATCACAAAATGCTCACATCCTCGGCTATATTTTGCAGACTGATTCACGCCCACTACTTTGAATGGCAATCTTCTCCGCTCTAACCCCCGTTCTGCCCACCGAGTTGCAGAGCGGTTTGTATCCCCATCAATGAGCAATGTTGTTCCCTTGGTTTGGAGATAAGCAGCAAGATGTATGGCTGTAGTTGTTTTTGCGACTCCACCCTTAAACGAAGCGGTCGTAATAATCATGGTGTCCGTAAGAGCATCAACAATCCAGTTTATACGGACAAAGCGCCAATTGAAATTTTCGGTACATAGTAGATAACAGATGTCGAACAATTCTTCAATCCGAAGGCAATCTGATGAATTCGTTGATTTCTAAAATGTGCCAGTTGGTTGTGTCTCAAAAAGGGTCCTTTAGTTTACACTATCGGGCTGCACAGCCCTTCTGCCGAAAATCAAGGATTTCAGGTTGCCTCAACTGCAAATTAACTTGTCTCTAAATCTATGTTTCAAAATGCACCAGGTTTAACGAGTTCTGATACAGTTGGAGTACATTAGAACTCTTCACTATGCTGATCGGGTACGAACGGGTCTCAACTGATGACCAGAATCTCAACTTGCAACATGATGCTTTGAAACAAGCAGGGTGTGAAAAAATCTTTTCTGACAAGATAAGTGGGGTCAAAGCCGATCGCCCTGGACTGAAGGAAGCGTTTGACTATGTGAGGGCAGGAGATACGTTAGTGGTGTGGCGGCTTGATCGCTTGGGGCGATCGCTCAAAGACTTGATTGCCCTGATAGAAGACCTAGAGAGCCGACAGATTGGCTTTCGTTCCCTGCAAGAAAGCATTGACACAACTACCAGCGGCGGCAAGCTGATTTTTCACATGTTTGGCGCACTGGCAGAATTTGAGCGCAACCTGATTCGAGAACGGACTCAAGCCGGATTGCAAGCGGCAAGAGCCAGGGGACGCAAGGGTGGACGACGACAAAAGCTGACGGCTCAGCAAATTGAGATGGGGCGATCTCTGGCAGCAGACCCGAAGCGATCAGTCTCTTCTATTTGCCAACATCTGGGTATCAGTCGCCCAACTTACTACCGTCACATTAGGGAAGACATAGCCAGAAACAAGAATAAGACGGTTGTGCATTAGACAATGGTGGGATAGGTTAAAAGGTCATGCCAAGACCAGGGTCGAGTTGCTAACCCGGCCCGTTGGGCTGCTGTTGTCTTCAACCGGCTATGCTGCCAAATCCAGTTGAAGTAGCTCACGACTATAGGGCTTCGCCCCGCCAAAGGCGTACGGGTCGTCACCTTCGTTTGTTCCCATATCTTGCCAAACTTGTTCTGTCGGCGATGCCATCGTCCAGTTTGTTGCCGCACAATGCCATTCGTGCGTTCCAATCGTTGTGTCTTGTCCTTGCCGATGTAATGGAGAATTTCGGGAGGCAAGACTCGCTCGTAGCCTCCCCAGTCATCGCTATTCCACTGCTTACAGTCCGTTTTCCCCTCACTGCTAACGACTAACGCTTCAATCAAGTCATCGGTGTGTTTGCCCACTCTTGCCGCTAGAATCAGTCCACTCGAATCAGCCAAGCTCACACCAATCCAGCAGTCGCCAACCTCTAATTCACCGGGAAAACATTGCTTTTGTTTTTTTGTACAAAAGACCACAATTCATCCGCACTGACTTCCTCGGTTTGCACGGCTCGCACTTCAGCATTATGAACCAATTGAGCTTGTTGGCTCGCTGTACGCACGATGCTCACGACCGTATTGTAAGCAAGTCCGCTTGTGCGGCTAACTCCTCTCAGACTACTGCCTTCGCTATGCGCTTGTAACACCTGACGAATCTGGTCAGCAGTGACCTGGCGATGATAGTACATCGTGTCAAAGCGCTCGTTGAATGTTTGCTGGCAATGGGGACAGAAATAGCGTTGGCTCCCATTCGGAGCTTTGCCATGTTTGTGGGTACGAGGATGACCGCAGAGCCGACATTCCATAATTTCCGTGAAAGTAGCTGTTGCTCTACTTTACTTGAACCACCATCCTTTGACGCACTACCAATAAGACATCCTAAACTTTTTCTTCACAACGACGAACCTGACTTTGAATGTGATTGAGGAGTTAAATTTACTGGGATAAATCTGCTACACATACCGTTTCGCTGATGATGCATAATCACCCCTGAAACAAGTTTTATTTCAGGGGCGATTGATTTGCCTAACCAAACGTTACGGGTTGATAGAATCAAACGTTACGGGTTGATAGAAAGCAGAGGCGGGACGAAACATCTCAGTGGTTAAAGTATTGGCTTGTACACCCTGAAATGACATCAGTAGTGAATCATCCCCTAGCACTCGGATTGAGGTGCTACCAGCATTGATACCAGTTCCCTGCTCAACTTTAAGTTGCTCAAAGGTTAATCCACTGCCTAATCCGATGAAGTCTTCACTTACATTGAAATCGGTGACTATATTAAAACCGCCCAACTCCATAACAAAAGTATCAGCCCCTGCATTACCAGTGAGAATGTTATTGCCAGTGCCGCCGATCAAGACATCACTACCAGCGCCGCCGCGCAGAATGTCATCGCCTCCCAAGCCTAGGAGGATGTCATTGCCTGCCTGCCCATTGATTACATCATCAGACCAATCGAAGCCGCTGATTTCGTTATCCAAATCGTTTAGGAAGGTAACCGTATTAGCTCTTAAAACCTGGTCAAACATCCAGTCTGCATTAAAGACATCGAAGCTGTCTTGGATGGTGGTGTCGCCGTCAAACTGGAACAGGATGTTACCAATAGGCACTCCATCTGAATTTAGAGTATGCAGATTATCTAGATTTTCCAGTGCAAAGTTAGTCAGTTTGACCGTGGTGTCGGTGATACCTTCAAAGGTAATGACTAGGCTGTTGCCAGTGATTGGCTCGTAGTCGGTTCGAGTCAGAATCATGTTTTTGGCAATCAGCCCGGTGCCCAGGAATTGCAGAATGTCGGCTTCATTGATGATGTCTTCATAGGGCTGAGAGCCGGGACCCACCCCATCAAAGTCGGCGATCGTATCTACCCCATCACCGCGATAGATCACGAAGCGATCGCGCCCTCCGGCTCCAAACAGTTGATCGTTGCCCAGTCCTCCCTCTAGGAGATCGTTGCCAAAGCCGCCGATGAGGAAATCGTCCCCAGTGCCGCCGCGCAAATAGTCGTCTCCCAGTCCCCCTTCTAGATAATCATTGCCCCATTGTCCAGCCAAGTAGTCGTCTCCAGCCCCCCCGATAAGGAAATCGTCGCCTTCGCCACCCCGGAGAGTGTCGTTGCCGCCCAAGCCCCGGAGAGTGTCGTTGCCGCCCTGACCGTTGATCACGTCATCGGAGTGGTCGAAGCCGTTGGTTTTGTTGGCGAGATCGTTGAGGAAGGTAACGAAATTGGGACGGAGAACTTGAGTTGGGTTGGCTTCGGCATTGATGACATCGAAGCTATCCGCGATGTTGATATCGCATTCAAACAAAATGTTGCCGATAGTGAGAGATGCGCCAGTGGCGGTATGATGGTTATCGAGGTTTTGCAGGGCGAAGTTTTGCAGGGTGAGGCTAGTATTGTCGATGTCTTCAAAGCTGATGACTAGGTTGCTGCCAGTCTGGGATAAGAGCATATTCTTAGCGACCAGATCGGCTCCAGAGAAGACGATCGTGTCAATTTCGGGAACCAAGTAGGGGGCAGGGTTTATGCCGCGACCGACTCCGGTGAAGTCCAGAATCGTGTCTGAACCTTCGCCTCGGTTGATGTAGAACAGATCGTGTCCGCCGCCACCAGAGAGGATATCGCTGCCGTCACCGCCCCAGAGTTGGTCATCACCTAGTCCACCATTCAACAGGTCGTCTCCGGCTTGACCCAACAGTTGGTCGTTGCCGGTGCCGCCGGAGAGATTATCGTTGCCAATCCCGCCATCCAGCAGGTCATCTCCTGCTCCACCTTCCAGGTTGTCATTGCCTGCCTGCCCGAAGAGTTGGTCGTTGCCCGTACCGCCGGAGAGAGTGTCATTGCCCAATCCGCCATCCAGGAAGTCGTCTCCGGCTCCACCCTCTAGGGAGTCATCCCCGGCTTGTCCAAAGAGTTGATCAGCGCCATCGCCCCCGGACAGAATATCGTTCCCATCGCCGCCATCTAGGAAATCGTCTCCAGCTTGACCATTGAGGGTATCGCTGCCATCGCCGCCCCAGAGTTGGTCGTTACCCAAGCCGCCATCTAGGCTGTCATCGCCGGTTTGACCGTAGAGGGTATCGCTGCCATCGCCGCCGGAAAGGAGATCATTGCCGTCGCCGCCACCGAGTAGATCGTCTCCGGCTTGCCCAAGGAGTTGGTCGATGCCATCATTGCCGTTGAGGGTGTCGTTGCCGATGCCGCCATCCAGGAAGTCGTCGCCGGTGCCGCCGTTGAGGGTGTCGTTGCCTTGGTCGCCCCAGAGTTGGTCAATGCCGTCGCCGCCGTTGAGCAGGTCATTTCCATCGCCACCGTAAGCCAAGTCATCTCCGGCATCCCCATTCAGGGTATCGCGTCCCAGGTTGCCGTAGAGGGTGTCGTTGCCGATGCCGCCGTAGAGCGTGTCATCGCCCGCTTCGCCGTAGAGCGTGTCATCGCCTGCCCCGCCTGAAACGGTGTCGTTGCCGCCACCTGCGGTGATGATGTTGGCTTTGGTATCGCCCGTGAGGGTGTCGTTGAACCGGGAGCCGACGATGTTTTCGGTGTCGAAGATGAGATCGCTGCCCCCTTGTCCATCGGTGGCGCTATTGGTTTCCAGGTTGACGGTCACACCGCCGGGACTGCGGCGATAGCTGATGGTATCAATGCCGTTGCCGCCGTAGAATTGGTCGTTGCCGCCACCACCCACTAGCAGATCGTCGCCACCCAACCCGAAAATGGTGTTATCGCGATCGTTGCCAATCAGCACATCGGCAAACTGGGAACCCGTGATATTTTCTAGGTCGATCAGGGTGTCGGTGTTGCCATAGCCATCGGCAGCACTGCCGGGATTAATGGCGAAGTCGGCTTCTAGGTCGGTGTAGTAAGCGGCGGGGTTGTCGGAACTGATGGCGTTGTTGGCGTTGGACTGGCGATCGTTGCGGTAGTTTTTGCTTTCGTCAATGTTGACGACTACGCCACTGGGGGAGGTGAGGTAGCTGACCATATCCACATCGCCGCTACCGTTGATGAGATCGTTGCCTGCGCCGCCAAATAGGGTATCGTTGCCTGCGTCGCCATTCAGGATGTCATCGCCATCGTTGCCGTAGAGAGTGTCGCTATCGGTTCCACCAAACAGGGTGTCGTTGCCATCGTTACCTTCGAGGTAGTCTTTGCCAGCCCCCCCGTCGATCGTGTCGTTGCCGGAGTTGCCATACAGGACATCGTTTCCAGTTTGACCCAAGAGTTTGTCGTTGCCGTCGCCGCCGAAGAGTTTGTCTGCGCCATCACCGCCATCCAGAAAGTCGTCGCCTGCATCCCCATTCAGGATGTCGTCGCCGTTTTGCCCGAACAGGGTATCCTTGCCATCGCCGCCGTTAAGCGTGTCGATGCCGATGCCTGCCTCGATATAGTCGTCGCCTGTGCCGCCATTGATAAGGTCGTCCCCGTCTTGCCCAAAAATGCGATCGTTGCCTTCGTCGCCATTGATCAGGTCATTGCCGCCTTCACCAAAGATGCGGTCGTTGCCTAGCCCACCTGCGATCGTGTCGTTATCTTCGCCGCCATAAATCAAATCGTTCCCGGCATCACCGTTAATGATGTCATCGCCATCTTCGCCCCAGAGTACATCGTCTTCAGTGCCACCACTGATGATGTCGTTGCCTGTGCCGCCAGCGATCAAGTCAGTGCCAGAGTCTCCCAGCAGCACATCGTTACCCGACTCGCCGTAGATTTCATCATTACCGCTCTCGCCAGAAACGAAGTCATCATCTAAACCTGCATAGATAGTGTCATCGTCTTCGCCACCATAAATTTCATCCGCATAGAGTTGAGAGACAGCAGCGGCAGCAGCAAGAGGCATAGCGCTGACCGCAGCAGTCCTTAAGGTACTTATGCTGGGGCTAGATGCTGGGATGAAACTGGACAAACCGATGTTGGTTGGAACAGCAGTCGATCCGCTTTGGAAATCACCAAAAATGATGTCTCTTCCAGCACCACCTCGGATGATGTCCCTTCCAGCACCTCCCACAATGATGTCGCTGCCATTTTCACCAAAGAGGCGATCGTCCCCATCCTCACCGAACAGGCGATCGTTGTTTTCTCCACCGTATAGAAAGTCATCACCGTCGCCGCCATAGAGCAGGTCGTCCCCATTTTCACCGTAGAGGCGATCGCTCCCAGTTTCTCCTCTCAAGTTGTCGTTACCATCACCACCGAGAAGTAAATCATTTCCATTGCCACCATACAGTAAGTCATTACCTCCATCGCCCCGGAGAAAATCTTCTCCGTCTTCTCCTCTCAAGTCGTCATTCCCATCGCCGCCAAGTCCGATGTCGTCCCCTGCACCTCCATAAAACTCATCATTGCCAGCTTTGCCATAAAACTCATCATCACCCTCTTGTCCATAGAAAATGTCTGAGAAGTCGCTGCCATTAAAGATGTCTTTGGACTTTGTGCCAGAAATTACTTCAATGTTACCGAGCGTGTCTACCATGCCAAAGCCGTCTTGCACTTCGTACACATCGGAACCCGCGATCGTCTTGGCTGAAACAATAATTCCTTGGAGGCTAGAGGAGTAGTTAGCCGTATCTTTCCCTGCTCCACCATCCAAAAGATCGTAGCCATCATCGCCAATTAGAGTATCATCACCAATTCCACCCTGCAAAACATCGTTTCTCCCACCACCGCTTAAAGTTCCATTCCCTTTGATCCAATCATCATTCGTCGTTCCAGTTGTGGAAAATGTACCTGCTGGAAAGTAGAATCCCTCCGGATGTAATTCATAGACAAAGTTCTTGAAGCTTTCTGCAACTTGCAGATCTGGCTTGAGGTAGTTATCTAAAAAATGATCGCCAATGCTGGGCGATGCTGAGAGAAGTTGAAAAATGTGAGAAATTTTACTAATAACATTGTTCAATTCTCCAGAGTTTAGCTGTAGCTTGGTAACTGGATCGTTGCCATTAATGATATTTTTATTCCCATAAAGACTTAGACCACCAGCAGATGAGTACATAGTTGGTGAGCCTAGAGCAAGAACTCTGACACGAGATGAATCGAGTTGAGAACCAAGATCAATCAGCCCATCTTCAACAAAGAAATTGCCCTGTGAGTATCCAATAAGAACTAAAGAGTTATTATTGGATTGATTGTTCCAATTCGCTACACTGTTTCTTCCTTGCGTCCAATTCTGGTTAATAGGTTGACTTATTGTAGTTTCTCGGAACCAGTACTGAGTCAGGCTTTCTTGAAGATCATCAGGGAGAGAACTGATCAAATCTGTAATGATATCTCCTCCAGGAAGATAGTCACTCAAAAAGCTTAAAGCTTTAGCAGTAAAATCATCGTCTTGAAAAAGCTGTGCGGGATTTGGGCTTGTTAGAAAAGACCTCATTAAGTCTGCAATAACAATGATCTGACCGGGAATCTCGAGGATGTCGAACACATCAAACTCATCCAATGCACGTTTGACAAAAAACTTGGCGACTGACAATCCCAAATCTGCAATGATGTTTCCTCCAGTACTAGGACTCGTAGGATTATATTGAGGCGTGAAGTTAATTGAGCTTCTGAAGTTAATACTGCTGGGTACATAACTGTTTTTACGTAGCTTCAGTGCCTCATCAAGAGCGCTGTCAAAACTACCTTGATTGCTAATTTCATTCGTGAAAATGCCATTGATATAGACGACACGAGTTTTGCCTGCATCTTCAATCAGTTGATCGTAGACATTGTTGAAGTCAAAGTTAGGGGTAGCCATAGTGCTGAGTCTCTTGGGTAGATGAGGTAGTTGGGTTGTGGTGAAATAGGGCGATCGCGCTTTCTACTGGCTTCTCGGTGCCCACCTTCGGAAATTACGCAAGCAACGTTGTAACTTCATGAAGCGTTACAACAGAAGTCCGAGTGTTTAGGGAGTGGTTGGAGGATGGCAGGACGATCGCACGTTCAAGGACACTAAAAGCGCGATCGCGTTCACTTGCCAATCAAAAAGACGTTGATTGAAGCAGCAGACTCTATTGAATACGTTTAGAAGCCTGATTAAACTCTGGAAAAGGTTAGGCTGACAAAGCGGTTTTGCAACTCACAAGCATCACTATCAATCACATTTAAAAGACAGGATTGAACTCCAATCGGATCAATGACATACTCCTCAGTCAGATGAATCAGAGAATTGGTAAGTTGCCTCGTTCGTTCAATCAACTCGATCAAAATCGAGTCGTTGCCGTCAGAGACGTTGCATTGTCGCTCAAATTTGGACATGACGGCTTCTTGAATGGCTTGCAGATGAGTTTGAATGTACTGGAGCTTTTGTTTGGTTTGATCTATCTGCTCGATTGGGTGCTGAATTGAGGTGTAGCTCTCCTGCAACGCGAGGCTGAGAGAGCAGAGATGAAGACTGAGCGATCGCAATTGAGCGAGAACGTTCTGAAAAATGATTTGGTTTTTCATAAAAAGGAATCCTTCAACAGAGGCGATCGCCGTGAAATTTGAAGTTTATAGATTGAGGCATTACATTCTTCTCAGGGGGAACCTAGGGAAATTACGCAAAGTACTCAAAGTTTTGCGTAAGGTGTGAATTGTTAATGACGAGCCGATTCCAGCACAACTGCCAAAGCAAGCAGGCAACTAATGAGGATAGCGAATTGTCCGATGAAGGGTAGTAGTCCCACTAAAGGAGGAAGCGCAGCATTCAACAGCGTAATGGATAGGATGCAAGCAATTGTGAATCCTACTAATGATAATAAGAAATACTTCAACAAGTGACAGAGCCATCGAAAAAGCCGTCCTTGATTACTGGGCATCATCGCTGTAGCCTCGTGTGATTGCGGTTGTCTGAAGGTTGATGCTTGTAGAATGCTGAAAATACGGAGAAAAGTCAGGGTCATTTAAGATCAGCAAATTTGGTGATCGCATCTGATCTTGACAAATTTCTTTCACCCATCTACCGATTAGGGACTTATGCATGAGCGATCGCTGCAAGCATCCATTGAGGGACAGGCAAAAATTCGGCAAGCTAGAGAGCAAAAGGGATGGACAATTAGTTCTCAAGACCTGAGACCTTTACAGGAAGCCAGCAAACTGATTCTGCGCCAACATCAGCAAACCAACAACTGGACTGAAAATGAGCAGAACTGGCTGCGAGATTTTGAAGAGCTTTTGCAGGCAGAGTCAGAGTTAGCACTCGATAATCTGAAAAAAGCGATCGTGCAACAGAAGCAAGGAACCTTAATAGAACGAATTGAGCAGCAGATTGATACAGGGGAGGTGTTGGCAAAAGGGATTTCTTACGGCACCTGGAAACGGTTTGCGGCTTCTCGTCCAGATAAGATTAGACCTCCTGCATTCAAGGCATATTGCCAAATTTTGAGATTAGATTGGCAGGAGATTGTCACTGAGGATGACGATCCAGTGATGACAGAAGTCGAATCGCTGAAAGTAATTGATAGCCTGGATAACAACCTTCAACAAACACCGTCTTTAACCGTCCTACACAATCTGCCTACCTGCAATTACTCAACCTTTATTGGCAGACAGGCAGAACTGGATCAACTGTTGCAGTTGCTTCGGGCAGAGTGTCGGACCCATTGCATCAGTTTATGTGGTGTGGGGGGCGTGGGCAAAACATCACTGATGTTAGAAGTTGCGAATCGCTGTTTGTATCCCCATCGATATTCTGATAGTTGTAATATTCCAGCATTTGCTGCAATTGTCTTTGCCTCTGCAAAAACAGAACAACTACTGCCAAACGGGATTTTGCCTAAACATCGACGCGATCGCACCTTGCAAGATATTTTTCGGGCGATCGCCACTACATTACAATGCCCAGAAATTCTAATTAAAGCGATTGATCAGCAATCGGAGCAAATTTATTATCAACTGGGTAAGCAATCGGTTTTGTTGCTGCTAGATAATCTAGAAACCATTGAAGATGTTAAAAACGTTTATGCTTTTTTATGCGATTTGCCATCTACCGTTAAAGTAATTATTACAAGCCGTGCCCAGGAATTATTGGAGGTTGTAATTCCATTAGCACCCTTGTCAAAAGATGAGAGCTTGGCGTTAATTCAACACCAAATACAAGAAAAACGGTTGCCTGCTTGCTCTGAATCCGCCCAGCAAATTCATCAATTATCGGCTGGACTCCCTACTGCTATTGTTTATACCATTGGGCAACTCGCTTCTGGCTATCCGCTAACCTATCTCTGTGATCGCTCTCGATTGACTATGCAAGAACTATCCCGCTACTGCTTTGAAAGTTCAATCGCGCCTCTACGAAAATACCCCGCCCATCATTTTCTGCTAGCATTGGCGCTTTTTTCGGGGTCGGCTCAGATTGATGCTATCGCGTATATTGCGGAGATATTTGACCCGGATCAATTGGTTGAAAGCGTTGCCAAGCTAAAGCAACTTTCGTTAATCAGTGAAGCAACTGGACGCTACACAATGTTGCCATTGACCCGCAGCTATACGTTGACTGAGTTGGAAGCCGATACCACCCTTGCTCAACGGGTGCGCGATCGCTGGATTGAATGGTACGTGCAGTTTGTTGCACAACACGGTAACCCAGATCAGCACGAGTGGCATGACTACCTTCCACTGGAACAAGAATGGGAAACCTTGCGAGATTGTATAGACTATTGCATGGTGCAAGGACGTTATCACGATTTCAAATACCTCTGGCACTTCCTCAACAGCTATACTCACAATTGCGGCTACTGGAATGAACGCCTATTGTGGATGGATTGGCTCATTCAAGCAGCAGAGCACCGTCAAGATCTGGTAGCCTTGGTAGCCGCTTTGTTTGAGAAAGTGCGTACTTTTGTCTTCATCAATCAGCCAGAACATCTGGAAACCGCGATTGCCCTCTGCCAAAGAGCCTTAAGCTTACCCGATGCCCAAACTCAAGCCTCGCAGTTTGATCTCCTGATTCATCTCACAACATTTCATATTCAGCAGCAGCAATTTAACCAGGCTCAAACCTGGCTGACCCAAGCAGAGGAACTGTCAACACTCACTGAAAATCCCCAAACTGTTTTCAATTCTCATCAAATTAAGCTGCTTTATTATCGGGCACAAATTTGTCTGGAAACTGGAGAGTATGACACCGCTGATCGCCTATATAACCAGGCATTAGTCCAAGCTGAATCGATCAATTGGCAACGAGCAACCACTTACATCAAAGATTGGTTAGCCGTGGTCGCCATTAAACAAGGAAAATTCGTTGAAGCAGAAGCGTTATTGAGGACGGGATTGGAGATCGCAGAACAACAAAACGACCAGCGCTGTACTGCCTACTGCCAGCGATCTCTGGCAATTCTAGAAGAGGCACGTGGCAATTTAGACCAAATGCGCCACTGGGCAGAATGCGCTAAAGCAAAATTCAATCAACTGCAAATGTTCTATGATACTCAAAAAATAGATCAACTCCTTCAGCAGTATTAACACTTGCAAAGTGCTTCTCGCTTGGCAGTTTAATCCGCCAGAACTGGAATTCTGACTCAATAGCAAAAGCAAGGGAATTGATTCCCTTGCTTTAAGCCGTTAGCCAAACAGGATTAGAACAATTAGCTAATCGATGAGTTGGGCATCAGAGCCTCCAGCGTTAGAGAACTACCTGGACGCACCAACTTTACGGTATCTTTGCGTAGGCAACACCCGCTAGATTGGGGGGGACAGTTTCTCGCATTCTCACCCTGTGGAAGCACATCTTCTGACACGGTGCCTAAAAACTTCACCAATAATTGCTTAGTGTCAGCGAAGGATTGTTGTAGTTCCTGCTGATCCACTTGACCCCGCTCTCCAAGGTAGGGAAAATGGTGAACGTAGTAGCCAAAAAGAGTCTCGCAATCTTCGGTATATTTCAACGTATCTAAGATGTGGTGATGCCAAACGGTATCGACTTCCACAGAAGGAACCAGTTTTTGATCGGGGTAAAGATAAACCAATAGCAAAAATGCTAGATATCCCAGGATGGCACGTACCGTTTTCTGATAACTCCAGCCTTTTTTATGCTCTAGAACATGGGAGATCGCGCCCAAATCGATCTTGTCAAGTTTGCTTAAGAATGGACGCAGAGTTTCAAAACGGGGCTTTTCAATAGACATGAGTGCAACTCCATAATGGTAGATGGGTCGTGTCAGATGCCCGATGCAACCAGGTTGCTGATTCCTGATTCAAGGGCTTTCGTTCTGACTTACACACTCTTTGTTTCGGTTTTTCTACTCCATGCATGGTGATCGCCAAATTTTTCTAAAAAACTTTTCTAATTCACTCAACTGATCCATTGAGCAATCGTTTGGGTATTCTCTAATCAACCCAAAATTGCTTCAGCGCACCCAAAGCTCCCTATTCAGTGCATCGCTAACCCCATGGCTCACTCCAAATCCATCATTTTGCTTCTAGCCACCGTCTCAATGGCTGCCATCCTCCCCTCATTATTCTCCTCGTCCTCCCAATCCCAATCCCCTCAACTTACCCAACCCTGCCCCTCTATCCAAGCTGGACGCGCCGCCAATCTCCCCCCCGATCCAAACTGGGAATCAAAAAACCAATGGAAAGTTTTTAGCCAAAATAACTCTAAGAAGGAAGGAGATATATCCAATAAGGAAAGAGGTAGAGAAGAAACAATCACAGCTATTGCTTTTAGCCCAAACAACAAATTTTTAGCGACTGGTACAAAATACGTTAATGCTAAAGGTAATGATGTACTGGGTAATGTAAAAGTTTGGTGGAATTTAGAAGTTGATAACCGAAAACTGAACATAACTCATCAAGGCAACTCTCAGATTAATGCTCTTGCCTTTAGTTCTAATGGAGTATATCTAGGTGCTGTAAGCGATGCTGGAAAAGTATGGTTATGGAGTTATCAACAGTGGCAACAGAAAGGAGTAAGACGATTTTTTGAAGGAGGTAATCAGATAAAATCGAGATCAATTGTTTTCAGTCCCGACAACCGAGTGCTAGTGATTGGAGGGGCAGTTAGAACGGGGCAACCCAGCATCTTACGGTGGAGTATTAGCGCAAACGGAATGTTACAGCCTATACGCCGACCACTTCAGGAAGTTAAGAAGTTCTCACCGACTTCTAATACTGCAGAAAGCCAGGAGATCAACTCTCTTGCTTTTAGCCCAAATGGTAAAATTATTGCGGCGGCTGGAACAGCAAATTTATACCAGAAAGAAGCCTTTAGAACGATCAAGAAACTCTATGTTGACTTATGGGATGCGGAGTCTGGTAAGCATTTGTGTACATTAGATAACTCTGGCTTTTCTAGTCCATCTATCGCTTTCAGTCCAAATGGTACTGTCTTTGCGGCAGCAGATAAATCAGGTGGGATTGTTCGGCTGTGGTCGTTACCAAACCTTGAGCCATTGCCATCATTAAATCATGGAGGACAGGTTAATGCGATTGCCTTCAGCCCTAGCGGTGAAGTTTTACTGAGTGGTGGGGTAGATCGAAAAGTCAATTTATGGCGTGTAAAAACAGGGCAGGAGATTGCTACTACATCAAATCACGACGGGGAAGTAACGTCTGTTGCTTTTCGCGCTGATGGAAAAGCGTTTGCAACAGGTGGAATGGACAAGAAATTCCGAACATACATTTACCGAGATAAATAAAGAATTTCTCTGATTCTCTGATGGCTTTTATCATTACTATGGCTTTTCTTCCACAGCCCGATCAGGAGTTTCAGATCCTTGTGAAGAAGAACTAGAGGATCGCGAAGGCGACGAAGGATAAGAACGCGGGTAGGAGGAGGAGGATGACGGTGCGGATGGCTCTAAAGCCGGATTGGAGGTCTCGCCTTGTACAGGAGAGAGGACATAGGAAGGTTTAGGGGCTGTGAGTGTAGCCTTGTTGCTAGCGATCGCAACCATCACAGGCTGTATTTTCTGGTTCCAATAAGAACTCCCTTTTTTCACCGTTTTACCCAACAATTTGATCTTCTTCAGTTCAGCAGCAGCGATGTCAAGCGCAGAAAGACCCTTATTCAACTGTTTGTTTGAGTTCGCCAGATGTTCCTCATTTTGTTGCCATTCAGTTCGATGAGCTTTGATTTTAGCTTCAATTTTTTGAACAATTGGGTGGTTTTTGGGCAGGCTAGCAGGGGCAATTCGGGTATCAGTACGCAGCTTATTAATAGCTTTTGCATCAAAGGTTGAGAGATACTGTTGATCTATTAGCTTGAAGTGTTGAGCAAGAACGCGATCGATTCTTTGAGAAATTGGAGCACTGGTTGTGTCTCCTTTTAAGTTGTTTAATGCAGCAAGCGCCCCTTTCCAGTTACGCTGCCCTTCAAATTCATTTGCTTGAGCAAGCCAAATTCCAGATTGAGCCGCATCGTTCAGTCGCTGGAGTTCAATAGACGAAAATGAAGCTTCAGTAGCAGAGGGTTTTTCCAAAAACTGATTCACGACTGGAACCGCGATCGCGATCGCGCCCACACCCACAACTCCAATCACAAGTCCAGCAGTTCTCTGAGAAGTGGAGATCTGAGGATGTAGAGTTTGTAGAGTTTTTGCCTGGGTCACGATTTCAGCGATCGCCAATTTTGCCTGATGATTAAACTCTGTTCCAAGGGTCAACAACTTTTGATAAAAGAGAATACCAGACTCACTATTGAGCGAAACAGATTGGGTTATGAGTTGGGGAGACGTTTTTGCTTTGGCAGTTTGGTGAGCAATGATCCGATGATGAATGAGGGCGGTTGCGACATCATCCGGTAGTTCAAGCTTCTGCTGAATAGGCTCTAGCTGCGTCAGAAGATCCTGCTGCAATTGCTCATTCAGTTTCGAGAAGTTTGTTGATTTCGTCCACATAAGCCTGCGCCTTTTGATGAATTGGCAAAATAAGTTCGTTCCCTAAACCCAGCTTTTGCTGTAATTGACGTAACTGTTTTTCGTCCTTGTTGCCAATTGGATATTGGCGAATGACCGCTTTTGAAAAGGCGTGTTCATACTGCTTCAATTTCTCGGTCAAACACTGTTGCTCAAGCCTGTGTGCTATCTGAGAGCTAAGATTTAGGTTCACACGACTCGATTCCAAAACCTCGATCGCCTCGTCTATTAGCGGGTAGGAGGCTTGCTTCAGCACGTTTTGATATTGCTGAATGTCACCCTGATACTGCTGAAATATTTGAGCCTCGATCTCAACTACTTCTTTGGAGGTTAGCTTTAAATCATACCGATGCTGTTCTAAATCAGCGCGATCATGATCCTCTAAAACAAAGTCATTGAATACATTGAATTGGCGAATAATGCGGTCAAATATTTGTCCATAAGTGTTCCGTCGCCTGCGCTCATCATCTAATCGAGCTATCACCTGAGCTTCAATTGCTTGGCAAACAATCTCACCCAGTTTTAGCTCAGTTTGAAGTTTCCGCAATTGCTGACGAGCAACTGAAGTTAAAGAGGATTTTTGATTGAGTTCGCTGACGAGAAGAGCATGATATTGCTTTTTATCTCGCTCAAAGTCAGTCATCAATTTTGCATTCAGGGGTTGAGTAATGACAGCACTCAGGTTGTATTTCTGTTGAAGTTGTTGCAAAAACTCAGTCTCCAAGGAACACTGATTTCGTAACTTCCAATCAAATTCTTGACAATAATTTTTCTGATCATCCTCAAATTTTTGTTCAACTTCCGAAATGAGTTGAGCAATGATTTGATCGCTCAACTCAAATTGCTGTTGTCGGGCGTTTAGTCGAGCGCGATCGTCGAAATGGATGGGTGTTTGGGTTAGCAACGCCTGGGTATAATCCTGCAAATAAACCTGCCGATCTTGATAATACTGGTGTTGCTCTTGCTGCTGTAACCACTCAATCACAGGATTGGAGACCGTGCGATCGGGAACAGAAAAGCCTAAAGATTCCTGCAAAAGCTGCAATTCTCGTTTGGTTTGCGAGCGAAGCGGGTCTTCTTGTCTAATTTGTTGTGAAAAATCGCGCCGATAGGTTTGGCAATCCTGCTCAAATTCTGCGATCGCAGCCTGATCGAGCAAATCTAAAATGTCATCTGCCAAATCAATCGATTCCTCTATTTGTTGGCGACGATGGTACTCCGCCACATTAAGATCAAC
>CASBQE010000120.1 GCA_949127665.1 Synechococcales cyanobacterium PMM_0083 | reverse complement strand
CCCCCATCACCCGTTGCTCCAAAATCTGCCAGAGCGCCAACCGACAGCGTGCTAGGGCGAAGACCCGTTCCAGATACTTCAATTTCAGCGGCTCGGACGGTTAAGCTGCCTCCATCGCTGGCAGAAACTGTTCCAGCGTAAATCCCGGCACCATCTTTCACAACTAACCGTTGGGCATCTAGGGCGATCGTTCCAGCCCTACCAGTACTTGTCGTACTGTTAGCACCGGCAAATAAGGCAGTGCTGCCCGCCAAATTCCCTTGCCCGTCTAATTCAATTTGGTTCGCTTGAACACTAATTTCCCCCCCATTCCCAGCGTTATTTGTGAATGCCTGAATGGATGAGTTAGTGACCGCTAAACGTCCAGCGTTAATCAGGAGTCTCCCGGCATTTCCAGTCCCATTTCCTGATGAACTGACGCTGATTCCACTCCCTGAAAGGTTCACTTCGTTGGCTTGGAGGGTGATGTTGCCCGCCGTTCCATTTCCAGTAGTGTCTGCAAATAAAATTCCACCATTTTGCAAGATCAATCGCCCGGTTGCGCCCGTGGTGATCGTTATATTGCCGGAGTTCCCTCCAGGTTGGGTATCGGTGCGAATTGCAAAACTGTCGAGGATTGTATCTGCCCCGGAGTTTAAGTTGATATTCCCTCCAGTGGTTACGACCGCAGAAACGGTGCCCAGCAGTGGCAGAATGCTGCCTTGAAACAGAATGTTGTTACCCGCTCTGAAGTTGATATCGCCACCATTAGTTGTGATAGCGGGAAATAGAGAAATGCCGCTTTGAACAGTAATGTTGTTCCCTGCTTCCGCCGTTAAGCCAACTCCAGGATTGAGCATATCGATCCTGGCGGTGAAGGTAATATCGTTTGTGGCTTGCAGAATCACGTTTGCGATCGCCGCATTAATCGTGCCGTTGTTGATTGTGTTATTCACGCCTGGATCAGCGAACTGATCGTTGGCAGCAAGTTGAGGGGGATTATTTGCCCCTGCAACAACCGTGATGTTGGTTGGGTCAAGCAGTAAAGTGCCTGTCAAGCCATTGGGCGCAACCGTATTCACGGCTCCACGGTAGTCGAGGAATTGCTTGCCGGAGACTTCGACGAAGCCGCCATTGCCAGAAGTTTCACCGCCTTTTGCACTCACGTTGCCATAAAAGCGGGTTGCTTCATCTGACCAGATAATCACCTTGCCGCCATTCCCAGACGCGATCGCGTCTGCCTGAATCACAACATCGGGCGCAACAAAGACGCGGCTGGCAGTGGGCACAATTCCCTGCCCCTGAAAGTCACCGCCAATTAACACCGTGCCGCCGCCGCCGGGAGCCGAAACATCGATCGCGGCTTGATCGAGGAATGCTACGCGATCGCCCAACACCTCCACTCGACCGCCTGGTGCCGTCAAACCGCCCGTATTGGTGACGGTGCTGCCAATTAGCGTCAGGCTTTGCCCATTGCCCACCGTTAAATTGCCTGCCTGAGTAATGGGAGCTTGTCCGCGTCCATATTGCAATCCCGGCGTGATGTTAACCGTGAGCAGTGGCGCAGCTTGAGGATTCATGGCACTGAACTGACTGCCATCGGGAAAATTGAGGTGAGGGGCAGTGGTCGCCACAAACGAGCCGCGCACATCCAGCCGTGCCTCTGCCCCAAAAATGATGCCGTTGGGATTGATCAAAAACAGGTTAAGTTGGGATGCGCCTAACGTGCCTAACGTGCCCAAAATTTCGGACGGATTAGCTCCCGTAACCCGCGCCAAGATGTTTTGAATCGCAGCATTCGGACTGAGAAAATAGGCTCCGCGACCTTGACTAACATTAAGTTCTCTAAAACTATGGAACAGGTTTGCACCGCGCTGTGCCCCGCCTGCGATCGCTTCTATCGGTTGTCCACCAAAGTTTTGGATTACCGTCGAGTTTTCTGCGCCGAGCGTGGAGTCGGGCACAATATTGCTTTGGGCAAAGCTAGCGATCGGGGTTGCCATGTTGATAACCAAACCCAGCACCAATCTACTTTGCCATTCAAACTGCCGCATCTCAGTAAATTTCCTGATTGATCTCTGCGGCAATTGTACCAGCAGAGTAAAACACCCCGCTGAAATTCATCACATCTTTATGTGTCTCATCAATGCTCAACAAAATTGAGATGTCGATGTAAGCACTTTACTACCCGCGATCGCTGGCTTGAAAACGCCGATGTATGGATGCTTCGATCTACGACGGTCGAAGGATTGTGATTAATCTACTCCCGTGCATCTAAATTGCTACATCAAAACGCTGAACAAAATGCTTAGCACTACTAAGCGCGATCAAAGCAATTATTGCTTGAGACAATGCCAGTCGCAGCGATCGCAGGGCTGGAAGAATCCATAGCCCATCTCCTAGCCCTGGCAATGCCCATACTACAACTCGTTGAGAATCTCCGCTTTTCTAGCAAATTAGTCACGCTTCATGACGGCTACTCGTGCCAATCACTGCAATTTTATGTCGATAAATCAGCTCAGCACCAAACCAACCTGTGATTCCTAGCAGTGTGGCTACAACTGTTGAGATAATCAACCCAATCGGCAAGATTGCTCCTTCAACATTGTTCCAACGCAGCGCCCAGTTAACAAGGGTTAAAAACATGGCTGTAACATTACCTGTCATATGAATCCAGCCAGCACTGTGTTTTTTGACGCGATCAATCTTAAGAAAATCCATCATGCCAGTGAATGCTGCTAGTAAGCCTGCCACAAATCCTGCACCAATCAACCATAAAGAGGCGCGTGCCCAGAATGGATCTTGAGTAAACCAGTAGCTAATATCGCTAGCAAACGCTCCCGTGAGAAACGCAATGGGGAAGGTCACAATTAAAGGATGAAGTGGATGACCCGCGATCGCGACTGTGCTAGGAATACCACTATCACGATATTCACGCTCATCACTTTCAATGAATGGGGGAATGTTGGGAGTTTGGGTCATGGTTCTCTCCTAAAGGTAGTGATAAAAATATGGAAAAGGCTCTACTCGATTTGTACCCATTAACTAATTGTCGAATCGGACTCATTGCTATGAGCGCTGAACTTTCACTGGTATGGGTAAACGGCTCTAAATCATCGACTAGGGGAATAAATCTAGAGAAACAAAGCGATCAATTTTTGATTTGTATTCATACTCCAGTAGAAATAGATTAAAAATCAATCTATCTGAAGAGGTACAAATACGAACGGAAGCAGGCTAAGACAAGAAAAACTCTACCTTGTCGATGACAAGTGATCTAGACCGTAGGCACGTTTTGATTTGATCAATACTCTTTTCTCGGTTCTTCCATGATAAAACTCTAACTTTTGCTAGAGGAGGAGTTGTTTTTTTGTAGATAAGCTTGAACCTGTGTTCAGATATTTCAGGTTATTTAAGGAGTATTATCGTGATGACTTTATTTTCCAAAGCGATCGCCCACATTCATTCCCTCATTAAGGGTCTGAAACTTCAACAATATTTTGCATTTGTTCTAGTTGGTTTCTTATTGCTAACTACCAATGCCAACGCTGTACCTGCCAACAACGCTTTGGCGGCAAAAGTCCGTGAGCGGATCGAACAAACCGATCAGGCAGATAGACCTAAAACTACTGGCGAATGGAACCGAGAAGCTGAAGCGACTGAGGGAAATCCTGGTAAGAGACTAGAAAGAATTGCTAAGGAATCAGGAGAAGCTATTAAGCAGTTTGGTTCTGGCTATGTAAAAGGCGCTCAAGAAACGGCTGGTGATTTGCAACGTGGTGCTGCACAAATCACTCGTTAATAGATAGGGAACCTATCAGACCAAACAGTGAAGAGCTAATGTTGACACTGGCTGGGGGCACCTCTCATAGGTGCCCTCGATTCTCTACATCAACAATGGCGATGTAAGCGATCGCGACCAACATCTTCTGCCTCTTTGAACTCAGGATGTGATCCCAATACGATCGAGTTCAAAGCATTTGCGGGTCAGTCCATCCATCAACAAACCATCAAAGTAATTATTATCAGAGGCATGGATATGAACCAACCGATTAAGGTTGAGAAGACGATGACAATCAATAAACCAGCCGCAGAACTTTATCGCTTCTGGCACAACTTTGAGAACCTGCCGCATTTTATGAAGCATCTCAAATCAGTGAAGGTACAGGATGCTAAGCGATCGCATTGGGTTGCCAGCGCACCTCTAGATGGCAGCATTGAATGGGATGCCGATATCACTGAGGATCGAGAAAATGAGTTGATTGCTTGGAAATCTGTTGCAGGGGCAGATGTCGATAATGCGGGTTTCATTCAGTTTAAACCCGCCCCCAATAACAACGGGACTGAGGTAAAGGTGGTCACAGAATACAATCCGCCTGCTGGTGTAATTGGAGCCGCGATCGCTAAGTTATTCGGTGAAGCGCCAGAACAGCAAATAGGCGATGATTTACGTCGCTTCAAAATGCTAATGGAAACGGGTGAAGTTGCCACCACTGAAGGGCAATCACGCGGCAGCAAGTAGATGTTGATTAACCACTTAAATTTAGGAGATTTTGAGCTATGAAAGCAGTTTGTTGGGAAGGGGCTAATAAGGTAGAGGTCAAAACTGTACCTGATCCTAAAATTATTAATCCACGGGATGCGATCATCAAAATTACATCAACCGCAATCTGTGGCTCTGATTTGCACTTATACGATGGCTTCAACCCTACTATGAAACCGGGCGACATCCTGGGTCATGAATTCATGGGGGAGATCGTGGAGTTGGGCAGCGGGGTCAAGGATGGGAATCCTCGAAATAACGGTGAGCCACTTGCCGTAGGCGATCGCGTTGTAGTTCCATTTACCATCGCCTGTGGTAGTTGCTTCTTCTGCAATCGTACTCTCTGGTCGCTATGCGATAACTCTAACCCTAATGCGTGGATGGTCGAGAAAGTGATGGGGCACTCTCCAGCAGGGCTTTTTGGCTACTCTCACCTCACGGGTGGCTATGCGGGTGGTCAAGCAGAATATGCCCGTGTGCCTTTTGCAGACACAGGATTATTCAAAATTCCAGATGGATTAACCGATGAGCAAGTTCTGTTTTTGACCGATATCTTTCCTACAGGCTATATGGCAGCAGAAAACTGCGATATTCAACCCGGTGACACGGTGGCAATTTGGGGCTGCGGTCCAGTGGGGCAATTTGCCATTCGCAGTGCCTATATGCTGGGAGCCGATCGCGTCATTGCGATTGATCGCGTTCCTGAACGGTTGCAAATGGCGAAGGAACAAGGCAAGGCAGAAATCTTAAACTACGAAGAAGTCGATGTGGGCGAAGCTTTGAAAGAAATGACAGGCGGGCGAGGTCCCGATTCTGTGATGGATGCGGTGGGGATGGAGGCTCACGGCATGGGTTTAGAAGGAATGTATGACAAGGTGATGCAGGCAGCACGGCTGGAAACCGATCGCCCCAATGTGCTGCGTCAAGCGATCGTTGCCTGTCGTAAAGGCGGCACTGTCTCGGTTCCTGGTGTGTACACTGGCTTCATCGATAAAATGCCTATGGGTGCTTTTATGAACAAAGGGCTAACCATGAAAACAGGACAAACTCACCTACATCGTTACCTGCGTCCGCTACTGGAACGGGTTCAGAACGGCGATATCGATCCGTCGTTCGTGATTACTCATCGTCTTCCTCTAGATGCAGCACCCGAAGCTTACGAAATCTTTAAGCATAAGAAAGACAACTGCATCAAGGTTGTCCTCAAGCCTTGATATAAATGAAGCCTGCCGTCAACTCTTCAATGATCAATAGCAGGACTTACGCAGATGAATTGGAATTCGCCCCCCAATCCCAATTCTGGTGAGCAAGAAAATCAAAGTCCCCTAGAATTGGGGGATTTAGGAGGCAAGTGCGTCAGTTCTAAGTAGTAAAGTTGACGTTGGTATACACAAAAATAAGTTTGAGTAGTAAACAAAATGCTACTCAAACTTATTTTGTTTTAATCGACAGAATAATGATGAAGCGCTGTAGTTGAAGAAATTGGGCGCAAAACTCGCCTCTGCAAAGATGGCGATCAACCGAAAAACTACAGGTGGAGTGGAATTAAGCTGCCGTAGTTCAGGAGATTGATGATTGATGTAGAGACGAATTTAGTTGTGAATCTTACTGGTGTTCAGGAGATTAAGGGCAAAGCTAGCCCTTACTGCGTAAAGTTGTTGTGATTAAAAGTAGTCATGATGCTAGAGAGTCGAGGTCGATCGCGGCTTTCATCTGCTGTCTGCGCTGATAAACCCCAGGCAAGTCATACCATGCAACATCAGGATACTCATGATGCTCCCAATGGTATCCAAAGTGGTAGCAGGAGAAAAATGACAAGATTTGAGGATAGTTACTGCTCACAGCATTATGAAGATTTTGACTATCGATATTGCTCGATCTGTGAGGGAGATAGGTTCCAAAAAAGAATAGCTGTAGCGAACTGAGCACAAGGGGCAGAAGCCAGAACAACAGCATATTAAAACCTGAAATATTCAACCCAAATCGTAAGACTAAAAACGCGATAGTCATGAACCAAAACATTTTGCGTCGCAATTCTGCATCTACATAACCCATCATAAAATTTACATACCAAGCAAAGAAACCAGGATGAACTCCATCGTGAAAATCAGGATCGTCTGGTTGACCCGGCGATCGATGATGTTTCCAGTGATTTAGAGCCAGTTTCTTATAAGGAAGAAAACCATAGAGTGTCAGTGCCAGAGATCCAATCCAATGGTTTAATCGATGATTATTAGGAAACACGCTCCCGTGAATTGCATCGTGAACCACAATAAATAGTCCAGTTTGAATGAAGGTTCGCCCCAGAACACCAGGCAAAATCCACAGTGATGCTCCTTGAGTGAAATCGGTGGGCATCAGAAAAAGCAAACTACTGATCCAAAGAAAGATAATGGTTGAAGTGACTAGAACCCCTTTCCATTGCTCTAATTGTGGCTTATGCTGCACGGAGATCTGCCTCATCGAATAACACCATTGTTTCTGCACCAATTCTGCCCAATGCAGGCATCCATCCCAACTTCATCTTGACCATATTAGTCCAAGTTCCATTTTCAGATTTGAAGCTTTTCACAATGCCTTCTCCACCCGCAAAGCTTACCCGCCGAGCCTGCTGAAAAATAGTCAACCAAACCAGAGCCGCAAGCATAAATAACTCCTTTAATTCAGCGCATCCAATTCGTTGTTAATAATCTTAACAATATCAAAGGCGATTTTCTGTGGTGTGCCTCTTTCTAAAGAGAAAGCGAACTATTGTCTATGTCTTTTGAATGTTTTTCCGCAATTTATACAAGTGCTGCATAGCTTAAACTTTTAGTCAACCACTGATTTGCCCGCAAGAACTGGAGTTAGCTTATCAGCAAGAGGTCATATTGATAGCGTTCAAACTATTACGCTTGGAAAGGTCTGACATCGGGTATGAGGGTATGGCATACGCTGAGAAACCAAGCACACTGAAAGCAAACTGAGGGGCGGGTTTGATGATCCAATTCCCAATAGAACAATCCCCAACAGAACGAAGATTTCGGCAAACCAGCCCCTACCCAATTCTCGAACTGATTGAATTCTTATTCCTTCCTGATGCTTACAGGTGCTTTGTTTGTGATTAATCTGGTACGGATGCTCTCGTTGATAACACTAAAAGCAGTACCAACATTGATTGGAAATCCCTCTGTGGTAAGAGTGATATAGGTAGCTTAGTAGACAGAATTGAAGCATAGCTTAAAAAATTCCTAGGATTTTAAGAAATTCTTCATATTTGGTGATACATAATGACTGGTTTATCGTCTGAAATAACATCGCAAGCGGATTGCATCTTAGTAGTTGATGACCTTGCTGATAATTCATTTCTATTACAAACAGTTTTAGAAAGTGAGGGCTACAAAGTTGAGGTTGCTGCGAGTGGTCAGGCAGCACTAGATAAGATTGCCGAACATCCACCAGAGTTAGTGCTGTTGGATGTAATGATGCCCCAAATGGATGGCTTTGAAGTGACACGGCAAATTCGGCAAAACCCCCTCATCCCTTTTATTCCAATTCTTTTGGTAACTGGTTACAGCGGATTGATGCCTGCCGAAGGCTTTGATGCCGGAGCAGATGGCTTTGTTCGCAAACCCATTGATTTTGAGCATTTACTGCATCAAATTAAAGCAATCTTGCAGCCTAAACACTTAATTGATCCGTGTGTATAGAAATGAGTTTCTTTGATAAATTTTGCCTCCAATAGTTTGAGACAAATCGATTAAGAATCTATGTCTTAGATGGACATCTAGTGAATCAAACCTATCTCTCTAGTAAGAACTAATCTCATGCTTTAAAGATTATTCTTTCATATAGGAAGGTTACGTCTTTCATGCCAAGTGTTGCTTTTTCTTAAAGCATTAGTTGATTTATCGACATCACCTCTTCAAAGAATGAAAAACTAAGGAGCCATGATTATGAAACTCTCGAAACTATCTAAGATTGCATTGACCAGCACTGCCGCGATCGCGTTTGTTGCTCTTCCTATCTCTGTTTCTGCTCAAAGCAGCCCATCTGGCAGCGGTTCTTCTGGTTCTTCTACCACAACCACTCCCAGCGGCACTTCCGGCTCAATGATGTCTCCTAGTGGATCAACAGGTGTGACACCGAGTGGTTCCACTGGCAGTGGCGCTTCTGGCACCACCTCTTCAGGGACTGAATCGGGTAACATGACTGCTCCCGGTGCTAGCACCTCCTCATACGGAACGACCAGAGACAACGACGGCTTTAACTGGGGTTGGTTAGGGTTGTTGGG
>CASBQE010000119.1 GCA_949127665.1 Synechococcales cyanobacterium PMM_0083 | reverse complement strand
TGGATGATCTGAAAAGGCTTAATATAGCGATACAATTCAGACGATGTCTCACCCTTTTAGAACTCTTTGAAAAGTGCATTGAACCATTTTATGCAGATGAGAGTCTAAAAGGTGAGAGGAGTTTGTCACTGAATTTAAAACTAGTTGTATCAAGCTCCTACATTAGCTTAGAAGGATTTCGGTTATGCCAAGATTTGTGGAGCCGATCACGATAAAATACATTGCGCGTTGGGCTGCTTTGGCAGGAACTTTAACCGCGATCGCAAGCTGCGGGGCATTGCCAAAATCTGAAGCTCAAACCGGGCAGCAGCAGGCAAACAACGGTCCGGCATCAGTAGACGTGGCGATCGCTCGTACCATGCCCTTGCAACAACCCGTCGAGTACACAGGCACCACCCAGCCCTACCGCCAAGTTTCCCTGCGATCGCAGGTGGAAGGAACGGTGCTGGATCTGGCGGTGAATGTGGGCGATCGCGTCACGCAAGGGCAGACCGTGGGGCAGTTGAATGATGCCGTGCTAACGGCGGCGGTGGTTGAAGCTGAAGCTGAGGTGGCGGCACGTCAGGCGGATGTGGCGGAGGCAAATGCAGAAGTCAGCACCGCCCAGACCCTAGTTGAAGAACAACGTTTGCGGCTGCAACAAACGCGATCGGATTTGGCACGGTTGGAACTGTTATTTCGGGAAGGGGCGATCGCAGCCCAAGCAGTAGAAACCGCTCGAACGGCGGCTGGCACGGCTCAACAAGCTTTGCGATCGGCAGAAGCCCAGGTGCGAACTCGGCAGCAAGCGGTCACGGCAATCCAGCGTCGCGTCATTGCTCAACGGGCGATCGTGGCTCAAGAAAAAGAGCGGCAGTCTCGAACCCAGCTCATTTCGCCCGTCACAGGCTCAGTCCTAGAGCGTGTCACAGAAGCCGGAAATCTGGCGCAACCGGGCAGCGAAATCCTCAAGTTAGGTGATTTTGCTCAGGTTAAAATAGCGGTTCAGGTATCTGAACGGGAATTGGGCACCATTCGAGTCGGGCAGCCCGTTCAGGTGCGTTTAGATGCCTTTCCAAAACGAGCGATCGCTGGACGTGTGACTCGCGTCTCGCCTGCGGCTGACCCCACCTCGCGCCTCATTCCGATCGAAGTGATTATTCCCAACCCCGATGAGCAGATTGGCAGCGGTTTGTTGGCACGGGTGAACTTTGCGCAACGGGCGATCGCCCGTGTCGTTGTACCTGAAACCGCTTTGCAAACCAATCAAGATCGGCGATCGCGCTCCCAATCCGCCAGTGGCACTCAATCCTCCGATCGCCCTCCCCAAACTCAAGGCAACATCTTCACCATCGCGCCGGGTGAAAAGCCGACTGTCTCCGCTCGTCCAGTCACTTTAGGTAAACGGCTAGATGGCAAGGTGGAAGTTGTATCTGGCTTAGGAGTCGGCGATCGATACGTCATCCGCAGCAGCAAAGCCCTTAAAGATAGCGATCCTGTAAAACTAAGCATCGTCTCGGAAGGAAAAAAAGAGGGCGCAGGAACTAGGGGGCAAGGGTCAGAAGGAAAGTAGCTAGTCCAATCAATCATCATTCGCCATATCTCCTACGGAGACGCTACGCGAACGCCACTCGCAATTCGCCACTCGCAATTCGCCACTCTTCATTCGTCATTCCTATGCAAAATCGTCCCACTGGTTTCAGCCTCAGCGCTCTTTCCATTCGTCGGCACATTGGCACGTTGATGCTAACGCTAGCAGTGATTGTGTTGGGCGTTTTTTCCCTAACCACGCTACAGGTCGATCTACTTCCTGCCATTACCTATCCCCGCATTGGGGTGCGGTTGGATGCGCCAGGGATTTCGCCCGAAGTGGCAGTAGACGAAATTACGCGACCGTTGGAGGAAGCCCTTTCTGCCACTGAAGGGGTGCTTCAGGTTTATTCTCAAACGCGCGAAGGACAGGTGAGTTTAGACCTATTCTTTCAGCCTGGTGGGAATATTGACCAGGCACTCAACGATGCCACTGCTACCTTTAATCGGGCACGCGGACAATTGCCCGACACGATTGAAGAACCTCGCCTGTTCAAAGTTGATCCTTCTCAGTTGCCTGTCTATGAGATGGCATTAACGTCGCCCTCCCTAAAACTGGTGGATCTGCGTGTGTTTGCCGACGAAGAATTAGCACGGGAATTGAGCGTGGTGCCGGGTGTGGCGGCAGTGGATGTGTCAGGAGGTGTGGAAGAAGAGGTGCAGGTTACGGTAGACCTCGATCGCCTGCAAAGTGTGGGAGTTGGCTTAAATACCGTATTGACGGAACTCAGCGATCGCAACCAGGACATCTCTGGCGGACGGATTTATGGCGATAACTCTGAGCCGCTGACCCGCGCAGTCGGCAAATTTCAGAATGCGAAAGAGCTACGGGACTTATCGTTTGAAGTCGGGAGTCAGTCAGGCGGCGAGAGCCAGAATAGTGACCCATCTACTCCTCAAACAATCAGGCAGCGCGTGTATCTGCGAGATGTTGCCGAGATAGTGGATGGCGCACAGGAGCAGCGAATTTTTGTGGCGTTGAATGGAAAACCTGCTGTAAAAGTCAGCATTCAGAAACAGCCGGATGCGAACACGGTTGAAGTAGTGTCAGGTGTGAAAAAACGCCTAGAAGAACTGCGTCAGTCAGGGCTTGTGCCGGAAGATATGACCCTATTGCCCACGCTAGACGAAGCAGTCTTTATTGGTGCAGCACTGGATAGCGTCACGGATGCAGCCCTTTCTGGGGCAGCGTTGGCAGCGTTAGCCGTGTTGATATTTTTAGGATCAATTCGCCAAACGTTGATTATTAGCCTCACCATTCCGTTGTGTACATTGGCAGCCGCGATCGCCATGCGAATCAGTGGATTTTCACTGAATGTCTTCAGTTTGGCAGGGTTAGCAATCAGCATCGGGCAAGCAGTAGATACGTCAGTGGTGATTTTAGAAAACATCAACAATCGAGTTGGCGATTCCACCAATCTCCCCACCAATGGTCGCAAGTCGCGTTTTTCCAGCCATGCAGCCATGAACCTAGTGGAAGACAGTAGCCGCGAGGTGGAATCTTCCCTCGTTGCCGCGACGGGTGCAAACCTGGTTTCCGTCTTCCCCTTTCTGATGATTGGCGGATTTATCGCCCTGCTGTTTAACGAGTTAATTTTAACGATTTGCTTTGCTGTAGTGGCATCCTTATTGGTCGCAGTTACCGTCGTTCCCATGCTTTCCTCCCGACTGTTGACTCTGCCCTCCAGCAATCTCGATCGCACCTGGCTGTTTCGCACCTTCAATACTCGATTTGATGCAGCAACTCGCCGCTATGCCAGGAGTCTCAGTTGGGTCGTGCGCCACCGAATTTTGATCCTGATCCTCGTTTTTGCCATCCTAGGCGGAAGTAGCCTCTGGATGCTGGGTTCGATTCCCCAAGAAGTCTTACCTCGCATCAGTACTGGACAAGCAAACCTCAACGCTCAGTTTCCACCGGGTACGCCCTTAGCGACCAGCCGGAGAATAATGGACGAAGTAGACAAAATCCTCAAAGCACAACCTGAAACTGAATACGTTTTTACCACTGTGGGCGGTTCTTTGTTTGGCTCCAACACTAATGCCAATCCCCTTCGCAGTTCCAGCACAATCACGCTCAAATCTGGAACCAATGTACAGGCATACGTGACCAAAGTCACCCAACAGTTTCGTAAGCTGAACCTGGTGGATGTTGGGCTACGGCTGAGTCCAGGGCAGGTGCGCGGTTTGATTACCAATAATTCACCCGTCCGAGGGGCAGAAGTGGATGTGATCTTGCAAGGGCAAAACGAAGAAGCTTTGACGCAAGCCGGACGGCAGGTTCTCCAGGCATTAGAAGAAAAGGCAACCCTAACGAGCTTCCGCCCGGATGCCGATGAGCGTCAGCCCGAAATTCAAATCCGCCCCGACCTAGAACGTCTCTCTGCCCTCAATCTCAACATCCAAGATATTGGTGCATCCTTGCAAACTGCGATCGAGGGAACGATACCGACCCAACTTCAGCGCGGTAATCGGTTAGTGGATGTACGAGTTCGGCTCGATCGCGCCAACATTCAACGCCCTTCCCAAATTGCCCAAATTCCTCTATTTACTACCGACAACCGCCTAGTGAGGTTGGGCGATGTGGCTCAAATTGAGGAAAGCCGCGCCCCTGGAGAAGTGCGCCGAATTAACCAGCGGCAGGTGTTCCTGATTGCTGGCAACCTAAACGAGGGAGCTAGTTTGAGCGGGGCGATTAGCCAAGTTACTCAAGTGGTGGGTGAAGTTGATCTGCCAGAAGGCGTGACCGTTCTCCCCAGTGCAGCGGCTGAAAGTAATAATCAACTGCAATCAACGCTGCCCATTCTAGGAGGGTTGGCAGCATTTCTGGTGTTTGTGGTGATGGCGGTGCAGTACAACTCGCTGGTTGACCCACTGGTGATTATGTTTACTATTCCGCTGGCGCTGGCAGGCGGGATTTTTGGATTATTTATCACCAAAACGGCGATTGGGGCGACGGTGATTGTGGGAGCGGTGCTGCTGGTAGGGATTGTGGTTAACAATGCCATCATTATGGTGGAACTGGCAAACCAGATTCGAGAGCGAGACGGTTGCGATCGCCGCACTGCTATCCTTCAAGCTGCCCCTCAACGCCTGCGTCCGATCCTGATGACTACTGTCACCACAGTTTTGGGTCTATTTCCCTTAGCGCTCGGCTTGGGTCAAGGTGGTGAATTCCTTCAGCCACTCGGCATTGTGGTTTTCTCTGGCTTATCCTTGGCAACCCTACTGACCCTATTCCTGATTCCCTGCTTCTATGTGTTGCTGCACGACTTTTTCAATCAAGATTTGCTGAAAGGACGGGGTAAGAAAGCGCGATCGCACGACGTTGACTTTGAGCCGACCATGCCCCAGAAATCTGTAGCCAGCAAAGTAGATTAAGAAACTGGAGTGTTGGATTCTGTTTGCCGAAATCGCAAGTTGAGCAGAAATTTGCTGACCTTGTAGCCAGCAAACCCTAAAATTCCAATGACTAGAACACCTGCAACCAAGGGTAGAGTCAGGGCAAGCAGAGTTAGGGCGATCGCCATAACCAGTTCGATCGTTGCCAAAATAGGATTGGTGATGCCACCCGACATCGCAGTCGATGTGCCCCGCAGCAGATTCAGTAAACCTTTGGTTAGCGCTGCCGTGCCGCCGCCTGCAATGATTGCCAAAGTCCACTGCAAAACCGGGTTTAAATCGGAGGAAGTGTGACCCACAATCAATGTCCCCAAAATAATTGCTAGGGGAGTCGCCACAAAATCTAGCGCGTGGTCAAACCAGGGAATGTAATAGCCGCCAATTTCCAACACACAGGCGATCGCCAACACAACTACTGCCGGAGAGGTTTCCATCCAATCAAACTGGGTTGGCAAATTAATATGCCCCACCACAGCCGCAAGGCTCAATACCAAAAATGGCACAAATACTCGGAACCCTACGGCTGCGCTAAGGCTGATTCCCAGCAGCAGTTCCACGAAACTGTCAAAACCAATGACGTGATCCATATGCCTGTCCCACTCCAACGCATTCCCCCTTTTAATATAGCGATTGGATGGATTGGATCAGCATCAAAGGGGTCTTCTAAGCTGCGGTCGGGCTAAATTTCAAGGCAACGCCATTCATGCAATAGCGATCGCCTGTGGGTTTTGGACCATCATCAAATACATGACCCAAGTGTCCCCCGCACCGCCGACAATGGACCTCCACTCGTGTCATCAAAAAAGCGGTGTCGGTAGTGGTTTTGGTGGCATCGGCGATCGGGGCATAAAAACTGGGCCAGCCGGTGCCGCTGTTGAATTTTGTGGCTGATTTAAATAGCGGTAGCTGACAAGCAGCACATGAAAATACGCCTTGGCGATATTCCTTGTCAAGCGGACTGGTGCCAGCCCGTTCGGTGCCCTGCTGCCGCAAGACATAGAATTGCTCTGGGGTTAAAAGCTTGCGCCATTCTGCCTCGGTTTTGGTGATTTCAAACTTCCCCTTTCGCGTTTCAGGGTTGGCGTTGGCGGTGGATTGTGAGCCGCTCAAAGAACGTAGAAACCAAGCTGTACCCAGAAAAGCGGCACCTGCTCCTAAGAAATAGCGTTTTTTCATAATTTAAGTTTGTTTTTTACTTGTTTTGGAGAGAGTGATTTAGAGGCTTATAAAAGAGCTAAGTACGGGACAAAAAGCTTGCAAGAATGAGCAGGGTAGCGTTTCATCAGAATTACTACACTCATCAGAAACCCTATGAGCCAATATAACGAATTGAAGCAAGTCCTCCAAGCGCATTTGAACTGGCATGGAGCGAGGATTTTATTTCTGGCTTTGTTTTTTGGCACTCCTGAAAGTCAAAGCGGTGAACTTAAGCGAACTGTGTTTAGGCTTTGGTGGGAAGGCACTGCCAGAATCCAGCTACAAGCGAATGCAGCGCTTTTTTCGAGGGTTTAAACTCGATTACACCCAACTGGCAAATGCAAGCAATCAGGTGTAGTAAACAGCGATCGCTAGCAATCCAGTCACGGCGGCTGTTGGCAAGTCAAGCTCTGGTTGCCACAGCGACAACCGCGAAAACCAAGCGGCATACGCCAGATAGGTTATCCAATCGGTTACTGCAATCCCCACAATTACTCCCTGATAGCCACCGAGATGATATCCCAAGGGCATCATGGCTAATTGTACCCCTGTAAAAATAATGGTGAGGGTCATCATTGAGAAGCTTTCGCCCCTTGCCAACAGCACATCTCCATAGGTGATGCAGAGTACGCGCCCTACAAATCCGATCGCGAGCACACGCAAAATCCAGCCGGCTTCAAGATAGCGATCATCGTACAAAAAATCGATTAACGGTTTACCAAATCCAACTAAAAAGAGGGCACAACCCAGGCTCATACCAATCAAAACGAGTCGGGCTTTTCGTAAGGTGCCATAAAGTGCTTTGGGGCGCTCTCGAACCAGCTCGGCATAGGAAGGAAACAAGACCCGATTATTGATTTGCTCCACAATCTGTTCCATCACGCTCGATAAACTTAAGGCGATCGTGTAGATGCCCAAAAAGCGCACATCCAAGAGCCAACCCAATACCAGGCGATCGCTCTGAAGCCCAAAAAACGCCACCACCGTACTCAAAAAGATCCACCGACCAAAGCTACCAATTTCTTGCGCGGCGGCACGATCCCACCCCAAGATATTGTTCTCGCCCTGAATCAGCCAATGACTCGCTACCATCTTGACCAAACTGCCCACAATGCCGCCTAAGACTAAAACCCAAACCGAGCGGTAAAACCAAGCACCAACCAGCATAAACCCCATCTGAATCACCGAAGTTCCCAGATTAAGCAGCGTCAACTGCTGCACAGCTAGCTGGCGATTAGCCTTGTCTAGTTTCGTCGAAGTCAGTCCGCCAATCAGGCTCGACAGCGCAGTCACAGGCAGCAATTGCACCAGTAGAGGTTCACGATACAGGTGCGCCACCGGAGCCGCAATCAGGCAAGCCACCAGCCACAGGGCGATGCCTCGAATAATTTGAATTGTCCAGGCAGTATTGAGAAAAGCTGGGTCATCGCCCCGTTTACTCTGGATAATACTAGGCAACACGCCTAGATCAGAAAACATGGTGAGACCGATTAAAAATGTTTGGACGAGAGCCATCAAGCCAAACACTTCTGGAGCCAGCAGGCGAGTAAATACTAGGTTGCCACCAAGCCGCAATACCTGAGCAGCGCCATAGCCTACTAATGTCCAGATTGCGCCTCGCATCGCTCGATCGCGAAGCGACATTGGCTGATCAGAACTCTCAGGTAACTTGATTGGTTCATCACTAGCCATCAAAACGCCTTAACACATACAACTGAGTGGACATGGACAATCTCCATCCTAAGGATATGCTGCCAGCACTCGATCGCCCCAAGATAGATTTCAGATCGTGATTTTGCTGCACCAATTAAATTGGTCATGCCGATCCAAAATCGAGCTTGCTGATGTGACCATGAGCAATTCATGGGTAGACATTGCAGCCATGACAAAGAACATAGCAAACTGACCGCGATCGCTCAGAGATCAACCTGTTATTGAGTTGAGCGACACTATGGCAGATCTAATATTGCGGGTATTGATAAAGCGTCCAGGGAATTGTGGGGGCATTGAGTGAGGCGACAGCACGGGCTGCAAATCGACCCACTCTGTAGCCATGGTCTGCCAAAAATTCTAAGCAGGCTTTGGGGTCATCTAACGACAAATATTCAAAACAAATAATGGGCGGCTTAACCCGCTCGAATGGAAACATTTTGAGAATCTCAAAATCAAATCCTGGCGTTGCCAACATCAAAAAATCGAGGCTTGCTACATGGTGCTTGTCCATCAGAGATCGAATAGTTAGCGCAGGAACTTGTACTTCGATGATCGCGCTATCGAGATCATCCGGAATCCCCTCAATCTGCTTAAAATGCTTCCAATAGTGCAGTGCCCCGCGAACATGATCACGATCAAGCCCAGAAGATTGAGGCAGCCAAAACGGCAACCCTGGAATATCGTCTCGCACCTGGTAGAAGCTAGTAACACCATCTTGCAAGGCAATTACAGATTGCTCAAAGATGAGTTGTGGCTCTTCTTTGTAGTTTTTAACTAATTGCTCAAATGAGCTTGACTGTGGCTCGACCAATATCCCGCGCCAGTGATAGCGACGAATCAGTTGGGCTGCTGGGTCAGCAGAGGTGCCGTCGGCAGCGCCAATTTGAATGAAGAAAAAATCTGGTTTCTCCTGCCCATAATCTTGAACGATGAGATCGAGCAGATTAATGCAAGGATAATCAATTAACTCGGTGGATTGGTTGCCTGTTGAAACTTTAGAAATCTGATAGCCAAGCTTGCTAGCGATCTTCTGAGCAACATTTAGTACCATGACGAGCCAAAATATGAGTAAGCTTATTATTGCTTAAATTTATTACTTAAATTTAAATTCTATGATGATATGTAAAATTACTGAGAAGATCGGATAACTATTACGAACCTATTAAGCGAATTGGTTTTAGGTTTTTTATTGATTGGAATTTTTGGGTTGCCAAATGCTAATGCCGTCACTACCGCCACCAATGATAGTGCGTTGATCGGCTCCAAATTCTACAAACATCCCGCTATATTCTGACCCGCGTAAGGTGCCTAAAAAACCAGAGGGTTGAATGCGCCACAGATTAATGGTGCCGCCGTAGGTTGTGGCAAACAGAGCGCGATCGCCGCTGACTGCCACATCTCCCCCCACAGAATCGATCGCCCGAATAAACCGCCCCGATTCCACATTCCATAGTTTGATGCCGCCTTGCCCTTTAACCCCATCGCTGCCCGTAATCAAAATTGGGCGATCGCCAAAGCTGAGGGCATTGAGTTCCCCCGAATCTAAGGTATGCAGTTTTGTTCCAGTGGCTAAATTCCACAGAGTTGTCTCTTTTGCACCCGCCGCCAGCGATCGCCCATCGGGATTAAAAGCCAAATCATTCACCAAGCCTGCATCCAGGGTACGCACCAGTTGCCCGGTTGCCACATCCCACACTTGGATGCCATCAGGGCTGGTCGCACCATCTGCCCACTGACGCAGACGGCTACCGCTAGCTAAACGGGTGCCACTAGGGCTAAACGCCAAGCTGGTGACTCGCCCCGACTTAAAGCTGGCTAGTAACAGTCCAGTGGCTACGTTCCAGAGTTTAATGGTTTGATCGAGGCTGCTGCTGGCAAGCAACGTTTTATCAGGGCTAAAGGCGAGGTCAGTGATCCAATCCGTATGCCCGGTCAAAGTATGGGTCAGCTTAGCCGTTGGCATTGACCAGAGTTGAATATTTTTGCCCTTGCTGCTAGCCAATAGCTGCCCATCTGAAGTCGTGGTGAGGGCAGTAATGGCTTGACTGGAAATGGTTTTGGGTAAGCCATAGCAGACGGGTAGAGGCGTTTGGGGAGGCAAGCAAACTGTGTCAGGAGTTCGGGCTGCGATCGCATCTTTCACCAGGCTATGGGTGACAATTACCAGCACTACAAGTAATACCGCTGATACACTAAGTCCCAAAATTTGCGAAAATCTTCGTTGCTGCCTCATTTCGTCGTCTTTGCTCAATAGCGGATGAAATCTATTTGATGTCTGTTTTTTGGATGCCTGTTAGCAAATGCCAAGATTGGTGAAAACTGCACCTGCTCGAAATTTATTTGGCATTGGGGCGCTCTTGGGAGTGGCGCTGCCTTTGGCTATTTACCTGTCCATTACGCTCACTATTTTAGGTCTAGATAAGTTCCATTACGTATTGGCAGGGGGGAAAAAGTTTGCTACCTTTCCCAATGCTTCAACCCATTTAGGCATTAGTCTAAGCTACCTAACTTTGGTTTTGCTTCATTGGATTTGGCTACTAGCAACTCCTTATTCCTATCATCCGGCTCGCTTCAGAGATGTATTAAAACGGGTCGCAATTTTTTTACTGCTAGCTTGGATAGCTTTTCCGTTAGGCAATGATATTTATTTATATCTGCACTTTGGGCTGATGAACCTCAGTCACGTAGACCCATTTACTACGCCCGCAGGCGGATTTGTTTCTGGGCTGTCTCCATTTGTGGATTGGAAGCAAACGTCCACTTATGGACCCATTTCGCAACTGCTGTTCAGTGTCTCTGCTGCTACAATCGCGCTCAATCCCATTGTGGCGGTTTATATCTTCAAGAGTATTTGCGCGATCGCGCATCTGTTCAACGGCTACCTCATTTGGAACATTTTGCCGCCGCTGCAACGAGGGAAAATTACCACAGCCTACTTACTGTGTCCGTTACTGCTGCTGGAGCAAGTTGGGTCTGCCCATGTGGATGTGTTTGTCAACACCTGTGTGCTAGTGATGGCGGTTTGTTTAATCAGACAGCGCTATACCACAGCGGTTTTGGCACTATGGGGCGGGTTCTTAGCAAAAACCATTCCGATTATTTGGATGCCGTTACTAGGGCTATTTTTGATTCGGCAGCGGCGCTGGAAACAACTGGCGATCGCAATCCTAATGTCTTCGCTAATCGTGGCTGTTCTTTCTCTGACCCTGTTGCCCAATATTCAATCTTGGCGTAGCTTGTTGAATCCCGGCGTAGTGGGGCAATATCAGTCATCTCTACCCGCGCTTTTACGGGCAACCTTTGAAACCCTTCAAATTTTTACGCCCGGTTTTCTGCCGCCCGGTGATCAAAAACAAGTGCTTTTACAAGTGGCGAGCTACGGACTGCTGATTTTCGTCATATTTTATGCCTGGACGGTGCTGCAAATGTTTCGTAAGCCCACTTATTCAGCCCTGAACCTGATGGAAGCGATCGGCTGGGTGACGCTGGTGCTAATGCTCTACAGCACATCCTGGTTGATGCCCTGGTATGTGTCGGTGCTGCTGGCGATCGCCGCCGTGATTCCTTCTGCCCAAGTTTTTGGCTTAACCACCTTAATGTTTATGGTTTCCAGTAGCGCGATGTATTGGCTGCAAGGAGATGCCGGATTGCGGAGCTTAGTGACCTTGGGATTGCCAACCCTAGCGTTAATCATTGGCTCGAAGCTGTTTGCGACTCAAACGGTTCAAGCTGAACCTGCGAACGATAAATAGTCGCTATGGCAGGCGATCGCCCACTTTGCTGATAACTGGCAATCGCACCGATTTTCGTTGCCACAGGCGCACCATTAGCCACAGATTGGTTACAAAATAGCCCGATGTCAGCAAGCTATTGGTCAGCAACAGCGGCAACGCCGAGTCTGAGTTTTCGGCACCAATGCCTAATAAAACGTAGCCCAACAGCCACGCGATCGTTAGCGTCACCACGGTTCGGCTCAAATCCTGACGCTGCTTGCCACCCTGGCGATAGTAAAGCGTCCACAGTGCCGGGAAAAACCCCACCACAGGCACTAAATACCAAAAAAGCTGGAATCGCCTAGCCTCAGCCCCATCCAATGAATCGTCTCTGTTCACAAGCATCCTCACTTAGACTCAATAATCATAGCGTCAGTAGATAGGGGAGTTTTGAGTTTTGTTCGCGTAGCGTCTCCGTAGGAGATATTTTGAGTTCATTGAATGGGGCACTAACCCGCACCTTGTAACTCGTACTTCCACTGCACCTCGTACCTCGTACCTGATTTAAGTTAATCTGGACTCTGTAATTGATGATTTTTTGAGGAGTCAACCTTGGAACGGACATTTTTGGCGATCAAGCCGGACGGAGTGCAGCGGAAACTGATTGGTGAAATTATCCGTCGTTTTGAAGCGAAAGGCTTTACCCTGGTTGGCTTAAAGCTGATGACCGTTAGCCGGGAGCTTGCAGAAACTCATTACGGAGTCCACCGCGAAAGACCTTTTTTCCCAGGTTTAGTAGATTTCATTACTTCTGGTCCGGTGGTGGCGATGGTTTGGGAAGGCAAGGGAGTCATTGCCTCTGCCCGTAAGATTATTGGAGCAACGAACCCTCTGAATTCAGAACCAGGAACGCTGCGAGGCGATTTTGGGGTTGATGTGGGTCGCAATATCATTCATGGTTCTGATGCACCCGAAACGGCTGAGCAAGAAATTAAGCTGTGGTTTAAGCCTGAAGACTTGATCAGTTGGGAGCCTGCGGCGATCGCCTGGATTTATGAATAGTGACTAGACCTTAATTTTTGGTTTCAACGGGTGATTCGGCTGCTTCAGATACCTCTGGGGCAGCTATTTTTATAATGGGTGAGCCGTCTGCATTCGGTAAATTTGTTTGCATTGAAGGGCTGTCAGCCACCTCTTTTCGCTGAGAAAAGCCCCACAGAAAAGTGAGCGCGATCGCAGATAGCATCAGCCACTCTGGGGGCACCAGACTATCGTTTATAACCCGCAGAAGCAACCGCACACCGACAAACGCCACGGTGATGTAACCTGCATCTTCAAGGTGAGTAAACTCATCTAACCAGCGGATAAATAGCCCTGCCATGAACCGGAGTGCCACAATCCCAATCGTGGCACCCACCAAGATCAGCCACGTCTCTTT
>CASBQE010000118.1 GCA_949127665.1 Synechococcales cyanobacterium PMM_0083 | reverse complement strand
GTAATCAAGGCTACCTACCTGCAAGTATTTGGACGAGCAGTATACGACGGACAGCGCCTCAAAGTCGATGAAATCAAGCTGGAGAGCGGCGAAATTACCATGCGCGAATTTATTCGTCGCTTGGCAAAATCTAACCTCTTCCGTAGCCTTTATTGGACTTCTCTCTACGTGACCAAATCCGTAGAGTATATCCATCGCCGGCTATTGGGTCGCCCTACCTATGGTCGTCAGGAAATTAACGCCTACTTCGACATCTGCGCCAAAAAGGGCTTTTATGCCCTAATTGATGCCATGTTGGATAGTCAAGAATACTCGGAAGCCTTTGGTGAAGATACGGTTCCTTACGAACGCTATGTCACTCCAGCCGGGTTATCTCTACGCGGTAATCGGGTTGGCTCCATCGCTGATAAGGGCAGGAAAGTTACTCAGAAAGAAACGCCGCGCTTTGTAGAGTTGGCTGGTGCTGTCCAATTGCGGACTGAGCCGGATATTCAATTCCGGGTCAATCAAGGAGTCAGCAAGAAGCGTGAACAAACGAAAGTCTTTAAACTGACGAATCTGTCTGATAAGCCCAATCTGAAACTGGTTATTGGTGCTGCTTATCGTCAAGTGTTTGAACGAGATGTTGCGCCATACATTGTCCAAAATGAATTTAGCGTTTTAGAAAGTAGACTCGGTAACGGCGAAATTAATCTGAAGGAGTTTATTGAAGGATTAGGAACCTCTAACCTTTACCTGAAAGAGTTTTACACGCCTTACCCCAATACAAAAGTGATTGAGTTAGGCACCAAACACTTCTTGGGACGGGCACCTTTAGATCAAGCTGAAATCCGTAAGTACAACCAAATTTTGGCAACGAAAGGGCTGAAGGCTTTTATCAGTGAAATCGTCGGCAGCATGGAATATGGGCAAGCATTTGGAGAAGATGTAGTGCCTTATAACCGCTACTTAACTCTACCGGCTGCTAATTTCCCGAACACTCAAAAGCTTTACAACACGCTGACTAAGCAAAACAAAGACTTAGTAGTGCCAAGCTTTGAAACGGTGAAGGCTCGAATGGATGGGTCGAAGATGCCAATGATGGGTAAGGCGATCGCAGATATTGCAGCGCAAACTCGTCAGCAAGAAAAAGCAAAGGCGGCACTTGTTGAATTGGGGCGCTCTTCTAACAGCGCTTTAACCCAATCAGTAGACTCCATTGCTGATCCTGCTCATTGCAAGCCTGCCCGGATTTATCGGATGAGTCCTGGAATGGGATGGGCAGATACGGAACTATTGCTCAACGCCATCTATGTTCAAATTATGAATATAGAGGGTGAGCTAGTACCAGTTCAGTTGAGAAAAGCGGATCTTGACAGCCACTTTCACAATGAAGGGATTGGTGTTCGGGAGTTTGTGAGAACCCTAGCCAGTTCAGAGATATATTGCCAGCGCTTCTATATGCCTTATCCCGAAGCGAAGGTGATTGAGTTTCTGTTCCGCCATTTATTGGGTCGTGCTCCTGTTACTCAAGCTGAAATCCACCAATATATGGAGTTGTTGGTGAATCAAGGGTTGCAGGCAACAGTGAATGCGATAGTAGATGGCACAGAATATCTTCGTTACTTTGGGGAAGATGTGGTGCCTTATAAGCGCTCTCCTAGCCTCCCAATCGGGAACTACTTGGGCAGCGTTAAGGCAGATGCCAGCTTAGTCAAATAAGCTTCGTTGAGTCTTGAGTCCATTGCCATGAGTGCGTGTCACCTTTACATCCACTCTTCGAGAAGCAAGCTACATCCAAAGTCCCTCTCCCAAGTTTGGGAGAGGGACTTTGAAATTCTGACTCCCCAATGCCATTGGTATAGTGTTTTTCAAATAAACCCCTGATTGTTGAACTATTATCCTCTCAACTCACATAATCAAGATTGACATACCACTAACCAAGCTATTCAAATTAGGAAAATATTATTATCCAGTCATTCAAACAGATCGCCAAAAAACTGAAAAATGAAGTTTATGCAGTTTATCTAGCGAGTAAAGATAGCAGAACTCCCTGGTATGCAAGACTTATAGCCATAGTAGTTGTTGCCTATGCGTTTAGTCCAATTGATTTGATTCCTGACTTCATTCCTATCATAGGATACCTGGATGACCTGATTCTAGTGCCCCTCGGACTTTGGTTAGTGATCAAGCTCATTCCAACCCCTATCTTGGTCGAGTGTCGGGAGCAAGCGACAGCGATGAAGTCTCAGGGTAAACCTAAAAACTGGATTGCTGCTGGAGCGATCGCTGCTCTCTGGTTCTTGTCGGGAGTTTTAATCGCGTGCTGGCTGAAGAGTTTTTTCAAGCGATAAATCAAAGCTTAGATAGCTTGCACAAGTGCCGAACGACGCGCATTCATTGAGGCACTGGGGAATATTGCTGTGAAAGTGCTGCTATGGCTAGTCTGCGCTGTTTTCTGACTCTGCTGAAACTTCGCCGGGAACACTGGGAGGAATATTTTCCAAGGCTGTGAGTACCTGTAACACTTCTTTGACTACGGGAGCGGCGATCGTGCCGCCATATCCGCCCCCCGCAGGCTCATCGATCACCGCGAGGACGACATAGCGAGGTTTATCAGCGGGAAAAATCGAAACAAAGCTAGTGACATAGGCACTTTCCGAATAGCCGCCGAACCCATTTGCCTTTTGTGACGTTCCAGTTTTGCCAGCAACGTGATAGCCCGGAAGTTGTGCCGCTTTTCCGGTTCCTTGCGTGACTACTCCTTCCATCATCGGTAGGATCGCTTTAGTGGTTGAGGGAGAAAACACTTGACGCTGAGCGGGTAAACTGGGTCGCCAATAGAGCCTTCCTTTGCTATCAAACAATCCTTGAATCACATGGGGAGTGACTAATTTGCCACCGTTTGCGATCGTGGCATGAAGCTGAACTAACTTCATCGGCGTGAGGGAGAACCCTTGACCAAATGCTGTCACCGCTCGATCAATCCGGTTCTCAACAAATTGCTTGCGGGATTTGAACTGTCCTGGACTTTCAGAAGGCAGATCGACCCCCACCACGCCACCCATGCCCAAGCGTCTCAGCCACGCATAATAGACTTCTGGTTTTAGGGTATCTACAATATGCACCATGCCAACGTTGTAAGAATTAATCACAATATCGGTAACGGTTTCACTGCCGCCACTGCCGCCGGTGATGGGCCACTCGTCGATGGAGATGGCGCTTGGGTTATCAATCAAGGTATCAGGTTTAACGGTTTTGTTTTCAAGGGCGATCGCCACATTAATCGGCTTAAACGTAGAACCGGGTTCATAGAGATCGGTAATTGCCCAAGTTTTATAGCGCTCTGGTTTTGCCTTGTAATACTGGTTAGGGTCATAGGATGGATAAGATGCCAAGGTCAACAGTTCGCCAGTGTAGGCATCCATCACAATCACTGTGCCTTTTTTGGCACCCACCTTAGTGACTTGCTGTTTTAGAATTGGCTGAACGGCTCGTTGCAAGCGCGTATCTAGAGTGAGCCGTAACTGCAAATCATCCTGAGTCAAAAAGCCACTGGGAATTTGATCCGGCATCAGGGCACCATCTCCCATTTGGCGCAGCCGAATTTCTTGACTAGGACGAGTCAAAATGTTTTGCTGACTGAGTTCTAAACCCGCTTGCCCAACATGTTCGCCATCCACAAAACCAACGATGTCGGCAGCCACTTCTTTGTGAGGATAGAGCCGCTGTTGATGAGGGATTAGCTCTAAACCATCTAATCGCAAATCAATAATGCGATTAGAAATATCTTCAATCAGCGAGTATTCAATCCGAACGCCAGTTTCCCCTTCATTAAACTGCTTAACCAAAGTGGCAATAGGGCGCTCCATAATCGGAGAAAGCTTCTCAGCGACTTCTTCTTTTGAGAGTTTAAATAACTTTGGATGAGCAAAAAGCGTAAAAACAGGGCGATCGAGCGCCAAAATATTTCCATCTCGATCGACAATATTGCGCCGAGGCATAAAGGGGCGAATTTGAGTAACTTGGTGGCTTTGAGCAATGCCACGCAGCAAGCTACCCTGCACAATCTGAACGTAGAATAGATTGATCACTAGGGCACCCATGGCGGCAATCAATAAACCCCATACCAAGACCGCTCGAAATTTAAGCGAGTTTGCCCAGGCAAACAACCTAGATGGTTTGGAATGAGAGCGATTTCGAGGGCGGGATGTGCGGGAGGAAGAAGGACTAGCCATTGCAAAGCATCTTAATATCCCAAGGGCGGTACATTTGCTGATGTGTCAGCCTTGATTACGACTGGAATGAGTGTTGGCTTGACTGTGCGAATTGGAGCCGACTCTAAAATCAAGGTGTGTTGCGGAGATTTGGCAACTAACCCTGAATTAGGGCTTTCTGCCTGCTGAATGATTTGATTTTTTAACACCTCGCTTGCCGCTAACATTTGGCGTTCACTGCGCTGCATGGTTTTGAGCTTACGATATTCTTTACTCCAAAGCTGCTGCATATAAACAGTGCCGCCGTACACTACTAATGTGGCTACTACTAACGCAAAAGTAACTATCAACGAACCACGCTGAGCTTGAATTAGCAAACGTAACCAGTTTGGCACAGGGCGAGCAGTGGGGAGTTTGCGGACTGCTTGCGCGGGTGCAGCGGGAACGAGTGCTAGAGGAGATTGAAAGGACTGGCTGTTGCTCACTGAGGTAGCAACCTGAATGGGTTGAAGAGGAGGGTTACGCCGTGGTGCTTGACGATTGGTAAAGCGATCGCTACGGGCATCGCGTGGGGTCGGTCGTTGAGATCTCAGTGCTGTTGCCATCCGCCTTGCATCACTCCTAAGTCTAAATCGCCAAAAATCGAGACATCCACAATTTTCTGTAGTCAGTCTACTGCAACAATTGAATTACAACTACAAGTTTGTCACTATAAAATCTGTTTTTATAGATCTTTGTGTTTGTTAGATGTGTAATTTTAGTGTCATCGGGATTGTACTTTGTGGAAGCTAGGACAACATACATTGTTATTGGCGATCGCCCTTAGCCTCCTTCATTTCACACAGAACTTTATGTAGGAGCGATAAATATGAGTCAAGCAGCCGAATCTAAAGACCAACAGCATCCGCAATGGAGGCTGGATCGTCAAACTGTTGATACCCTATTGACGGCAAGTGATCCGACCGATCATAACTTGGTAGAACTGGCACGTCTCCGCATTCGCTATCAAGGCTTTCCGGGTGCCAGAGATATTCAAACTGATCTAGATAAGGCACTAGAGCAATGGAATTTAACAGAAGCTATCCTATTTGAAAAAACTCGTCAGATCCACGCGATCGCCCAAGTCTATCGGGGGCAAACCTCTAAGCGAGATGATTGGAGCTAAGAGCTTGATGACTGTTCACTATCCTTGACCTGAACCGAGGACAAATAGGCTTAGCAGTGTGCCGCTATTCCATAAGCTATGAAGCAGCATGGATGACAGCAAGTTACGCGATCGCGAATAGACAAAGCCTAACACCATCCCCAAGGTCATGAGCGGCAATACTTCCGATAGGCTGAGATGGGCAACGGCAAAGAGAAAACTGCTGAGAATGATTGCACCCCAAACTGGGAAGTAGCGGGTTAAGGAAGAGAGCAAAAAGCCTCGGAACAAAATTTCTTCAAAAATGGGCGCGGCGATCGCGGCGGTGACAAAGAAGATTGCCAAGGCAAAGCTATTTTTTCCTTCGAGGGCGATCGGCAAAATGGGATTGCTTCCCCCGCGACCTTGCCAAATTTTTTGGTTCACCAACGACACCACCACCACTAACGGCAGTGCTGCAAAATAGCCGCCCAACCCCCACCAAAACCAGTTCCCTTTCAAGCTGATGCGAAACCAATCCTCTGG
>CASBQE010000117.1 GCA_949127665.1 Synechococcales cyanobacterium PMM_0083 | reverse complement strand
TTGGTCACGATAGCGCGTCCAATCTGCTGGAACGGGATTCGTCAACCATCTGGCGAATTCAGCATTCATTGGCGCAACAAACACGATCCAACTCACAAATGCCAGCACCAATACAATTGTAGTGTTTTCATTGAATCTGGCGTACCTCATCTTTCTGAGAAAGGCTATATTGCTGGGCAAACAGTGAAGCGTAACCGGTATAGGGTTTAAGGGGCAAGATTTCACAGGCGAGAATCCCTTCTTTCACCATCGGTAGCTTGTTGACTTCTTGGGTGACAGATTCTACACTTTCGCCTTCCCAGAGCATGACAGCACCGCCCCTATCGGCAATGTAATACATCTGGCGAATTCGCTCTGAAGCGTAAAACTCCCAAGCCTGAGCAGATTCTAGAGTAACAAAGGGCAAAGCTTTCTCTACTGGTGTTCCTGGCTTGATACGAACAATAACTAAAACTTGCATAATGCGATTACTTGTACTTAAAGGACACTGCTTTGATCGTCACAATTCCACCCTCAATCGCTTCAATCTGCACCTTAAAGCCATTGGTGCTAACGCCTAACCCTCTAGCCAGTTGACGACTGGTCATGAACCGGCTCCATGTATAGCCTTGCCCACGCGATGATTCCGTTGCGTAGGCCAGCAACGACTACACCACGCATATTCAGTGCCGATCCGGACGTGCGCGTACCTTGCCAGTGCCATTCAGCCCAGGCGAGGTCAGCGTGGATCGTCGAAGCGACCAAAGTTGCACGTAAATCTGGAACCTCGGCAAACAAGGCAGTCCAGTTCTCCCGGACTTGGGCTAGTCCGATGAAGGCACTCTCAGGATGCAGCGGTTGTTCACCCTTGTAATCATTAGCGAAGCAGCTCACGAACGTGTCAACGTCGTGTCCGTTGATGGCATCAGACATTCGTTGCAGCACTGTTGGCATCTCATATTGGGCTGGCTCGCTCATGTTTCTTGTTGTGTTAGGCATATTTGAATAAAGTATTTCAGTACATCCGTTGCCAGTTCTAGTGCTGTCACTTCATCTGGACTTAATCGATCGAGCATCATGATCATCGATTCTCCTAAAAACTGAGTGATCGCTCTTTTCAGTGTGGGATTCTCCTCTCATTCTTAGGCTACGCCAACACTAAAGGTCTTTGCTGTGAAACGCCACCTGCGACTTTAATTAAATCGGCGGCTTTTTCGCTGTTGGCGTAGCCTACCGGAGGCAACCCTGTCTGGCGTGTCTGTCTAGCTTGGTTTTTAGTACGTAAAATCCTTGAAATTCCCTAGTTTGTAGGTGTGTATTGCCCGAACGATGATTAGTGCGATCAATTTATTTACATCATCCTAGTGGCAGGCTTCGGTAATCACCTGTTAAAAAAAGCAGATTTAACGATCGCAGCCTTCGAGATTTCAAGGGTTTGAGGTACTTTTAACCAAGCTCAGCACACACCTTGACAGGGCTGGCATTGCCCACCCTACTAGCTTCTGCCTAGCTCGAAAACGATCTGTGTCGTCGGAGTTATCACTCCATCTACTTGCTCCGCCCGGCGTAGAGCAGCGCTGCCGCTTGTGCGATCACGAAACAATTGCAGTAACGCGGATTTCAATCCGCATCGTTGGAAGTCCAAGAGCTGCGACTCCTACCTGTGTCCAAATTGGGGCGTGGTTGGGCATGTAATGGCGATATAGCCTGACCATCACATCGTTAACCTCCGGGGGCAACCCCCCAACATGGTAAGAATTAACGTGGACAACATGCTCCCAACCAGCACCAGCAGTCGCCAAGGTTCGCTCTACGTTCCGAAACGCCTGAGCGATCTCGTCCGCGATCGACTCGGGAATTTGCAGATTGTCATCCCAGCCGCCTTGACCTGATGTCTCCACTCGATTGTCAATTTTTACCGCTTGCGAGTAGTGCAATTCATTCAGCAGGCGTTCCCCATAACCGGGGGTAACAAAAAATTCGGGCTTTTTCATTGTGTTCTTTTATTCGGTAAGTTGGGCTTATATCTCGTGCTGCTGAGACAGCTTGCAAGCTTTGATCGACATGAGGAGGTGCTACGTCAGCCCATGCTGGCGAACACCACCACCGTTGTCTTGGTTAGGCTGTTGTGATTGTGCATTGATGGCGGTGCGGTGCTCAGGAATCCGGGGTAAGAGCAATTCGCTTTTTGATGTCTCCCATCTGCCTCTGTAGGTTCTTAACATCTTTGCTGAGTTTGTTGACCATCGCAAATGCGATCAGTCCAAACGTGAAGCCGAGAATTCCGAATGTTTGCATATTGGTATGGGGTGACTAAATTCTTGTTGGACTACACAACCCGTGCGCTATAACAACCAAGCTCACCGGACGCAGATCACCTTTGCAACTCAACCAATCAACTTGGCACGTTCCGGTGCAGCGACTGGTTAGACTCACGGCGCATTCCACTGCTATGAATAAATTGACTTATACCTTCAATTAGTTCAGGCACAACTGGCAGCGTTGGCTCAGAATAGGAAGCATTTTGCTGTTCGGGGTCTAATGGAACAGCTTTTAAAACGTGATTCATCCCCTCAATAATTCTAAGCTCTGCATCCGGCTTAGCCATCTTCAGGGCTTGCGCCTCACTGACAGGCACTTGGATATCAGTTGTTCCTTGAACAATTAGAACAGGTATAGTGAGACGTCTAATCTCTTGGGCAGGGGTATAGCGGAACCAGGAAATGAGGTAAGGTTGGACGCTCGATCTGTAGAGCATGTTTAGTTCTGGTGGAACAGAAGTCACTATGTTACCTTGCTCTAGAGCAGCAAGAATCTGCTCATTCTGTTGCCATAATTCATCTGGTAATCTAGGTCGCAGTTGATCTCGTAAAATTTGTGATGCAGTTTGGGCAGGTCCGGCGATTGATACAAAAGCATCTGCTTCAGTTTTTTGGGTCGCCAGCATTCCAATCAGAGAGCCTTCACTGTGACCAATTACGGTGACGATTGAGAAACGAGAATCTACCTGCAATTGCTGAATCCAAAGTGCAGCATCTTCAACATAGGTATCGAAACGCAAATCAACTTCTTCAAGCCCTGCGGCTGAGCTTTCTCCAATACCGCGCTTGTCATATCGTATCGAGGCAATGCCGTGATCGGCTAATCCTTCAGCTAGTAGTTTGAGGCTGTTATTCTCCCCAGCTAGAGGCGTGTTTCCATTGCGATCAGTCGGACCTGAACCCGCAATGATCAGTACCACTGGCTCTGGCACATTAGACGTTGGAATAATCTGTGTGCCATAGAGAGTGCCTGTCGATGTTGTAATGTGAACCTCGACAGACTTTGAGGATTGTGTTGTATAACCCACAAACAGCAGTGAAAAAGGTAGAGCTATTAGACAGACAAGCAGACCTACAGAACGGCGAGAATCGGGGGACATAAAAGTGAGGCAATTCATATGAATCCGTCAAATATTCTAATTTGATGAGATAAGGGAGTCTAACAACCATTGGGTCAGCGGCTGAACAGGTAGCTGAGCGAGAACGCCTCCCAGATCGCGCCGACGATGAACAGTGGGAGCGCAGTCAGGCTCAGCCAACCGAGCTGTTGCAGCCCACGGACGTAACCCTGACGGCGGTTCCGAGCACCGATGGTTGCGGGGCGAACCCAAGACCGGCCGAGGATGTACGCGCCTAACATCAGGAGGGCGTAAGCCTGGAATTCAATGAGTAACGTCAGCGAGTGCGGAATCCATGCCGCCGCGATCGATGTGGTGGAGGCTAGGCTCAAACCGATAGTGAATGCTCTGTGCGCGAATATGGCGATGCCAGCGAAGGGAACGATCAGCGAAGGGAGCACGATCGACAGCACGCCGACCCTGATGACGTTGACTCCCAGGATGGTCAGCGCGAACAGCCAAGGGTTCTTGATTAGCGACCGGACAAGGTCTCCCGTTCCGTTGTCTTCCAGGGTGGCCGCCTGAGTTACGCCCAGATTGGGAAAAATCAGTGCCGCTACGAACCCGGCGATGACTAAGCCATACACAATGGCGTTGATGATGAGGTAGGCGCGAAAATTGGCGCGAATGATCTGCAAGGGTTTGCGAAGAAATCGCCGAAGCGGGTGTTTGGCACTGGGAGTAAGTGGTCGTTGTGGAGACTGGTCTTTTGTGGCGATCGCTTTGTGTTTCATGTTTTTAGCTCCGATGTTTGGTGATGAATGCAGTGATGTTTCTCCACGGGAGAGGCTGTGCCTACGGCAGGCTTTGCCAACGCCAACAAGAGTCAGAATCGCCGCATCCGTTGGCATAAATCGTCTACGATCATTTCACTGGCTTCACATCCAGCCCCGTCCACTGAGCGGCAAAAGCCCACATATCCGCCGTTTCCTCAATGATCTTGTCGGTGGGCTTGCCCGCTCCATGTCCCGCGCGGGTCTCAATGCGGACAAGGTGCGGCTTGGAGCCGATATCCGCCGCCTGGAGCGCAGCGACATATTTGAAGCTGTGGCCCGGCACCACGCGATCGTCGGTGTCGGCAGTGGTGGCGAGGATCGCGGGGTATGCCTTGCCGGATTGGATATTGTGATAAGGCGAATATTTCCATAGGTTACGGAAGTCCGCTTCCCGTGCCGGAGACCCATATTCGTCTGCCCATAATTTTCCGGCTGTGAACTTATCAAAGCGGAGCATGTCCATGACACCGACTTGGGGCAGCGCGGCGGCGAACAAATCCGGTCGCTGATTGACCACCGCACCGATCAGGAGACCGCCATTCGATGCGCCCTGAATAGCCAGTCCGTCTTGGGACGTGATGCCCTGCGCCTTCAGATACTCGCCTGCCGCAATGAAGTCGTCGAAGACGTTCTGTTTGTTCTGACGACGACCCGCTTCGTGCCATGCCTTGCCATATTCTCCGCCCCCGCGAATATGGGCGATCGCAAACACTCCGCCCTGTTCGACCCACGCCAGCCGCTCCGCAGAGAAGGCGGGAAGATCGATCAGACCATAGCCTCCATACGCATAGAGCAGGGTCGGTGCCGGGGCGGTCACATCCTTGCGCCGGACGATGAACATCGGGACACGGGTGCCGTCCTTCGACTTGTAGAAACGCTGTTCGACCGCGATTTGGTTTAGCTCGATCGCCACCTTTGCCTCACTCCAGATGCGCGCCGTATTGCTGGCGACATCGTATCGATAGATAGTGCCTGGAGCATTGAAGCTGGTGAAGCCGAAGAAGGTTTCCTTGTCGTCTTCTTTGCCCTCAAAACCGATCGCGGTGCCGATACCGGGCAGCTTCACAACGCCGTCAGCCTTGCCATCGAGGGTGTAACGCTTAACCTCCGTCTTCACGTCAACCAGATAGGAGAGCAGCAACCGTCCACCGACCAGTGATGCGCCGTCCAGAACCGCGTCCTGCTCCGGCACCACATCTTTAACCACCGGATCGGCGGCGGCGATGTCTATCGTCACCACCTTGAAGCGCGGCGCGTCCTTGTTGGTCATGAGGAAGAACTTCGTCCCCACATTGCCGGCCACCTGCCATTGATTGTCGAAATTATCAACCAGCTTGCGGGGTTTCCAGTTGGCGCTCTTGAGATCCACCAAGGTCAGCTTGTAGCCTGATGTACCGGGCGTGGAAAGGATCGCGACGTAACGCCCGTCTTTGGTGATGCTGAAGAAGGAATGCACCATAGTCGGCTGGTCGGGAGTTGCATAGACCAGCCGATCCTGTGTCTGGGGCGTGCCGAGCGCGTGAAAATAAACGGCATGATTTTCCACGCCCGCCTGGGACGCTGCGCCCTGCTTCGGTTCAGGGAAACGGGCATAGAAAAAGCCAGACCCGTCCTTGATCCATGCGATGGTGGTGAACCTCGCCCATTTGACCTCATCGCCCTGCACCTTGCCCGTATTGACGTCCAGCACCCGAATCGTGCGCCAGTCTGTGCCGCCATCCTGCACTGCATAAGCCACACGGGTGCCATCGTCGGAAGCTGACCATTCGGCAAGCGCGGTCGCCCCATCCTTAGCCCAACTGTTGGGATCGATCAGCACGCGCCCTGCGCCATCCACGCTGTCGCGGACATAGAGAACCTGCTGGTTCTGAACGCCGGAGTTACGGAGGTAGAAATATCGTCCGCCCTTTTCGATCGGAATGGTAAACCGCTCATAGTCCTTCAACTGTTTCAGCCGGTTCTTGAAGATATCTCGACCTGGCAAGGTATCGAGATAAGCATTGGTGACCTTGTTCTGCGATTCGACCCAAGCGGCGACCTCCTTGTCGTTGCGGACATCGTTTTCCAGCCAGCGATAGGGGTCGGCGATCGTCTGCCCGAAAGGCTTTTCGACGACATCGCCCCGCTTTGTTTGAGGATAGGCGATCGAAGGCGTGCTGGTTTCGGTAGCCGATCCGACACAGCCGGACAGCATACTCGCAAGCAGCGTGAAAGGAAAAAGGGCGATCGCCGTTGCTCTGCCAATTCCTGTTGTACTTCCCGTAACAAGGGCGACTTTATCTTTGACTCGATTCATCATGCAAACTCCTTAGTTAATAATGAAAAATACTGATCTAGCTCGACTGAGCGATCGCCCCACTCAATTTCCTGAAGTGAAGCGGCGATTTAAGTCATGAGCGCAAGAGCTTCTGCCAGATATCGATCGCTTGCTGCAATCCAGAGGGCAACTCTTCCTGTAAAGGATTGGCATACTCGACGACGGTGCTGGCGTGGATGAGCTTCGTCGCTTCAAAATCGGCTCCGCGATCGGAGAAATATCTCAGACGATTGAGATGATCAAATCGTTGTTGTCGTACTTGCTCTAGAAAAGTGTTCATCTGCTCACGAGTCAGACGCTTAATCACAACAGGAGTCGATCGAATGTTTGGCGCAATGACTAGCCGAGTAACGATCCCGTCATTCGTGAGCTTCGTAACGGTGGTTCTGTCTGCAATTCCACCCTGAGCGATCGATTGAAACACGGCAGACTCTCTAGGATTTGGAACAGCTTGTTCCTCTGGAATGAAGCCTAGTTGAACTTGCGTCGGTTGGTTCGTTAGACTCGCAACTTGATTGATTTGTACTTTAGAACCATTCTGGTTGGTGTGATAGATCCAGAGGCGTTGCTGTCCTGTGACAATCACTTGCCAACCAGAAATCGCAATCTTTGTACAGGCCGCGTTTGGCGCAGGCAGTCCGAAACACCCATCCCAAATCCGGGATTGTGCGGCGGCAATCTGGAGCTGTGAAACCGGAATTTTGAATGTTCTCGCAATCTCCCGCTTCACTCGTTGTGCCACCGCAGTCGGCAGTGATTCGGTGGAAGGAGTTGAAGTCTTTTTGTCGAGAGTTGTTTGGGCCTGAATCTGTTCTGGGGATTTGGCGCTGATTGAAAGTTGAGGCAAGGCTACACTTGTTAAAATTGTTCCTGCTAATAGAAATGCTGAGTATCGTTGAATGAAGTTTTTCATGGTGATAATATTAATGTGCGATTATATGATTTGACGTTTGATATTTCATGCGGTAGGAAGGGTTCCACCATCGATCACATACTCAGTGCCAGTGATATAAGAAGCACGATCGGTATTTAATTCTTCAGCAGCAGAGGTTAAAGGCTGGCAAAAAACCTTGCGATTCGGCTCTATCATAAAATTTGGATTCGATACCCACGCCGCTCCAGTCGGTTGGCAGCACGTTGGGCAGCGCGACGATTGCAGTGCTTACTCACATACATCCACCTGCGATCGTCATGGCTGCGGTAATAAACAATAAACAGCCGATCGCAACTTTGGGTGTCGCGACCTTCGTTGTCGCGATCTTGGGTGTCGCGACCTTTGTTGTCACGATTTTGGTCGTTGCGATTTCGATCGCGATCGTACTGGGCGATCTCCATATTTGGCTCTCGATCGAGGTTCGGGCTGATTTTTTTTGAATCTAGTGCCTGTGCGGTAAAGGGCGTAGTTACTACGAATCCCATGTATACCAATGTTAGCAAAATCATGTTTTTCATCAGATTTGTTTCAAAGTGTAAGATTTGGGTCAATTAATTAAATTTAGAATTTAATTAATCGGATGAATCTGTGAAGGGGAATTGAAATCGATAAGTAGATGGACTTAATGAACCTGTAGTGACATGAACTTTGCAATCCCAAACCGGCACGCTGGGCGATCGCAAGGTAAGCATAATGTCTAGAGGATTTAGCTTTTTGTACAAGCCTGCGTCATCAAGATGCGGTTGTCTTTATACACCTCTAGAGTCCCAGACTGTGAGCTATCCAACGTGCCATCCCACACCTGGTATTTATAATCACCGTTCTGAAACCGATACACTCGAACGCCTTCTGTCGCTTGACTCGTTCCTCTGCCCAAACTTAGTTTACCGTTGCCACTGGTTGAGCGGTAGAGCAGTTCACCAGAGGTCTTATTCCGCCAAATATTGACGTTGTAACCACCCCGGCATTTCGTGCTGAGGATGAGAGTAGCCGTAGAATCCGCAGCGGCAGGCAAGGAAAAATTAGCCAATGCACAAATGGGTAAAGCCAAGAGTAATGCGGCTCTTTTTAGCAGTGTTTTCATTGTTTTCCTAGTGTTGTAGAACCCCGTAATGCCTAGCGAACGCACATTAGCGACCTAGCCATCTTTCCGACTTGCTGAGAGGTCAGGTCATTGAGCTTGCGCCAAACGGGGAGATTTGCAATGATATCGAGTAAAAGTCGATTAAGACACCACGGAGACCGAGTTAGCAATCGTTAAGACTGCCCTTTCCTGCTGCCGAGGTTAGTTTGAAATATGCCGAAACTGCATCACGTTCGTGACTGGAGTACAGTCAACTTAAAGGAACTGCCCTGAGCAGCAGCGTGATGCAGTTTTCTGGTTACACTAGCGCTGTCGCCTTCTCTCCGGTTTGCTGAGACATGAGATCATTCAGTCTGCGCCGAACGGGAAGATCTGCAATGCGATCGCTATCAGGATTGCCATCTGGCTCAAACCCATATTGGCGACGAAACATTTCTACAGCTTGAGCGGTTTGAGTGCCATACAGCGGAGCCTGTGGACGCAGCGGCGGCTGAGGTTGCATGATGACATCCAATTCATGATGAATGACATTGAGGGCCTGCTCTGCGACAGCTTTCGTCTCGGAACCTACGATTCCGTCTTGCGGCAGATTGAAATACTGCTGAAAAGCAACAACTGCTTGCACTGTTTCTTGATCATCAAGTGGACTGTTATCAGACGAGAGCGGAAAGTCTGGTTCATTGGAATTTCGACTCTTAAACCCTAGACCATTCAAAATGCTGCGAATTTGAGCGTTGATAAAATCGTAAGCCATGATGTTCTACCTATTGTAATTGTTCGAGCAATTAATCTGAGTGATTAGTGTTGCTCTCTATGTTCATTGTTCAACGTCTATTCGATTTAGAACACTCAAGTTCATTGAGTTAAGCAGCGAGTTAGTCTTTCTGTGCCTAAAGACAGGTCTTTAGATGGGATCACGCCAGAAAGTAAACCAAATCGTTGTTTTGAGACATTGAAGTTCTTCTCTATGTTGAAGTTCTTGTGGGTAGTCGCCGAGTCGATCGTGTTCTAGATTTGTTGTTGAGAGTCAACTCGCCAACAGACTTAGTTCTGCTCCGATCGCGCGGGTGGCAACGATCGCTATGCTGCGAGATGTCCCATCGTCGAATGAAAGACATCATCAGGATCGTATGTCCGTTTGAGGTCGAGCAAGCGCTGATAGTTCGACCCGAAAGCAAGCGGAACGCGCTCCTGCTCTTCCTGATCCAGGAGATTAATATATCCCCCTTTGAAGGCATAGGGTGCAAGGGCTTGTGAGATGTTCTGCGACCATTCAATATGTTTCTGTTCGTCTGGAGACTGGGGTTCCCAGGCGGCAACTAGCTCAAACATGAGATGATCCTGCCGCAGCGCAAAAGCAGTCTCGGACACGCCCACACGACTCGCGGCTCCATGAAAGTGATGAGCCGTCATGAACGAAAAGGGGGAAGAAAATGGCAGTCCTTGTTCGATCAGCGCCTCGATCGTCTCAGCCTGGAGACCCTTAAGCGATTGGGTTTGAGTGTAGTAGTGGCGACCCTTCGGTGCATTCACATCCCACTGATGAATCAGGTCGTTATAGGTGACGGATTGCACCTGATCGACCAGCAGATTGCCAAATGTACGCAATGGTGCGAGTACCTGCTCACCTGCTTCGAGCGGACCACAATAGGTGGGTAAGAGACAGAAAACCGTCAAGCCCTCTGGCGTTTGGATGAACCCAGATGGAATCGTCAATTCATCGGGTGCCGTGGCGATGAACTCGTTAAAATGTCGTAACACTGCTCTGGCTTGATCGAGAGGATACAGCAGCATACCCGATAACACCGTCGTGAGCGGATGCAGGCGATACTCCAGGGAAACGACGATTCCAAAGTTACCGCCGCCGCCGCGCAGTCCCCAAAGCAGGTCTGGATGTTCCTCGGCGTTGGCAGTCACAAGCTGCCCGTCGGCAGTCACCACTTGTGCCGACAGCAGGTTATCGGCAGCCAGTCCATAAGCACCGATCAGCGGACCATATCCTCCCCCCAGGGTAAGTCCAGCCATTCCAACGGTGGAGCAGTTTCCTGTGGCTGTTGCCAATCCATATTTCTGTGCTGCCTCCATGAGGTCGCTAGCCGTTGCTCCACCTTGAACATGAGCGGTGCAAGCGTCTAGATCGATAGTGACGGCTCTCATCTGGGACAAATCGATCGTGACACCGTGTTCAGACAACGCTCGTCCGGCACAATCGTCTCCTCCACCTCGAACCGAGAGGGGCAGCCCATGTGCGCGTGTCCAGCGAACCGTATGAATGACATCTTGCACAGTCAAACAACGCACGATCGCGGCAGGTTGGGTCTTCACCTTGCCATTCCAGAGTTGGCGCGCCTGTTCGTAGGCAGCGTCATCAGGGAGCAAAAGCTCTCCTGTGAGCAATGCTGCGAGATCTTTGAAAAAAGCGTGATTCTGAACAAACGTAGTTGTCATTGTTTTTCCTCTTCAGGTTGTAGATTGAATAACTAACGTAGTGTGCAAATTATTAGAGCTCTTGCGTGAATGGTAAATGAGGAAGTTCAAACTATTAGAAACTCATTCCAAAAAATGATTCATGCAAGAAGTCTATTGGGGTGCATCTCATTTTTGAAAATATATTCGTAGGGGGGAAGCATTTCGGTAGTAAATCTCTGGTTCTCACTAACAAATTGTCTGCCGAAATGCTTCGCCCTTGCTTGCAAAATAGAGATGCACCCGTCTATTGAATGATATCGCTCACAGCATTAACATCAAGTTATTGCTCTTTAAAAAACTGACCGTGAAAACCGAATGGTATTATGTGTTGCGGCAGCCTGACGCGGGCAATTTCCCCAAAAGATCGTCCGTCTAGAACTAATAAGAACGATGTGTCGCGCTGTGAGTCAAAAACCACCGATAAGACTGCGCCCGTATCTTCGTTACTGGCTTCCGGTGCAGCGACAAATACAGGTTCGCCTGGATAGCAATCGGCTTCATACCACTTCTTGACAGCACCAGTTGTGACATCAAATTTTGTCAACTGGTTATAAAAATCTGTTGTTCCCTGCTGAATACTCATCCCAAACACGCATCCGTAAGGCTTGCCGTTAAATTGCTCATAGTTGATACGCGGAAATTCAATATTTTCATCCGTCACCAATTCGTAAGTTGCTCGCCCACCACCGCGGAGCGGAATCCGGTAGCGTCGAAACTCGCTGCTAGCGATGCCTGCTCCATCAGCTCGCAGTGCGTCTAGATAGAACTGCTGAACTATTTTTGCATCTGGGTAAGCAGCCAAATCGGCAACAATTTCGCCATCGCGCTCGAATGCATTGATATGGTGAAAAGCGAAAAACGCCTCGGTTTCCACTTCGCTGACAATTTTTCCGCTGGCTTTGTCAACTACGATAAAGCGCGAACCTTCCTCTGGCAGCCACTCAAAATTCTCGGCAAACGGCTTGCCGATGACAATCATGGCAAGTACGTTCGACAGTTTGAGCGCGTATTCAGCCAGCAGTAGATAATGCTCGGTCATCCCGAAGCTATGAATATAAGCTAACTTTTGGGTGGGGATAGTAGCAAGCAAATCTAGCTTTGTACCGTTCAAATTGTAAAATCTATACTCGCTAGACATGATGCCGATTTTCGCCGCGTAGGTAATACCTATATTCCGCGCAAAATCGAACTGTGGGTGTGCCGTGCTAACTTGCGCGTCAGTTTTTTCGTAGTCATAAACACCAAGCGTTTCGAGCGTATGCGGATCGAAAACCATTGCCAAGGCTCTTTCGGTTAGAGCCACAAATCGATCGCCGAAGCGGGCAACGTTGACATTTGTATTGCCGCCAATGGGACGTTTTTTAAATGCGGTAGACAGTCGCGAGAACAGACTCTGACGGGGATTAGTGCCAAATTGTGGAAATTTAATTTCCCCAGTTTCGTTGTTCTCGCGCCAAGCTTTTGACTCGATAAAGCGATTGCGGTAGGAAACGCGCCCGTTCTCAAAAGTGAAAGAGTAAAGCATCGCCAAACCATCGAACCAGTGACGATAAGATTGTGCCCCGATTTCAAATTGCGCTGGCGTGTTGCGAATCAACGAGCCGACTAGCCAGTGCGGAATACTCCCCTCCACCGCCAGTTCTTGAAGTGTAATCTCGTGGCTTTGTGTTTCGAGTCCGCCTTTAAATGTATTGTTCATAAATCCCCTTTATTGAGTCTTTAGTTTGAATGATCGGTAGAAGTTTCATAAGAAGAGCCGCGGTGAGCATTAAACGGCGATCGACGATTCGTTTTGGACACGAAGATTCTGTCTAACACACGATCACTTTTCATCCATTTGGTGTACAAGTTTTACTCATAATGAAGCGATCGATCGACCTTCGCCAGATGGAACGGCGATGTTCTTCAAAATAGTTTCCATGAATCATCCTCCCTGGAGGAATTAGTTTTGTTGTAAAAACTTTTTCAGTGTTCAACTTTGTCTCGCGTTTCTATGTGCCCAGAAGTAGGGTGTCCAGCCTTGCTGTATGCCTTTCCTGGTTAGCTCCAAGCGATCGCGATAGAAACTGCAAAACTCGTCGGTTGAACTTTTCTGGATTCTCGATGAACATGAAATGTCCCCCACCCTCAGCCTCCTCAAAGATTTCCAACTCAGAGTCAGGAATGCTTTGATTAATCCAGGCTTGCGATGTCCACGGAACCAGACTTTTTCTGCCACCAATAATCAAAGTTGGCTGACGAATTCTGACAATTCGATCGCGCCAGTCCGTATGAAGATGGTTGTATAGCAGAGTTGCAGCGATCGCGCGTGGACAGCGTTGGTTGCACTCGACGATCCACTCGAACTGTTCCTTTGACATCGCTGATGTAACCATTGAAGTCAGGATGTTTCGAGTCGATTCCTCGGCGTTGCCGTTCTCCAGGGTATGTATTACTGCATTGAGTTGTTCAGCAGTAAAAATTGCCCCGGATTCTGCTATTTCTTGAACGTTCCAATGCGATCGCAATGTTCCCAGTGGCGATTGATCGACTAACACCAACTGATCGATTGCATCTGATCCGAATAGGTCGAGATAGCTCCAGATGATGGCACATCCCATCGAGTGCCCTAGCAGGTGTGGCTTTTCGAGTTGCAGAACACCGATTAATTCCTGAACATCCTTAGACAAGCGAGAAATTCGATAACCGAACGATACTTTCTCAGACTCACCATGTCCCCGCAAATCAACAGCGATCACCTGATGGTGTTCGGCAAAAACGGGAATTTGATATTTGAATTGTTCCGCCGACTGCGACCAACCGTGAAGCATCACGAGCGGTTTTCCTTGACCTGCACTGATGTAACTCAATTGGGCACCATCAGACGTTTTGAATGTTTTCCTTTGCATACTGTCCTTTGCGATGTCTTCCACGCACTAATAGTAATTGTGTTGGCTGATTAGTGTTGCAGGTCACCACAACTCCTTAATGTGTTCATTGTTCAACTTTCATTCAATTCAGAACACTCAAGTTCCCTGAGTTAAGAGGTGATTTAATTTTTCTGTGTCTAACGACCTGTTGCGGCAATGATGGCTTCTCCCTGAAACTCAGCCCACAGAATATTTAGGTCTGTAGTTGGATACTTGCGAACGTTGGTGAATGTCAAATCTTGCATTTGGACTATCCCCGATTTTACATAGTTGTAAATGGCAGATTTGCCTTCCACTCATGGCGGCGCACTGATGGTAGAGGCATAAGGGATTTCCATAATTGCATCCTCAGCTAGTAAATCTGACCAAGCTTCGATATTTGTGCAGCTTAGTGCTAGTTGAGCGTCAAAAATTTCCTCGATCGTCTGCTCGGAATTCTGTATTATCTGCATTAGATTCTCCCTGTTTATAGCCATTACCATTTGCCTGCGTGTGCGCCGCCATCGACGTGTAAAATTTCGCCAGTGACGAACTCTGCGGCATCAAGATATAAAAGTGCTGTCACGATCTCATCTACCGTGCCTAGCCTAGCGATCGGATGTAAACTCTTAAGAAATTCATGGCTTTCTGGTGGATTCATCGGCGTGTCGATGCATCCCGCACTGATAGTATTGAACCGAATGCCTGTCGTTGCGTATTCGATCGCTAGGCTTTTGGTCGCGGCATTGAGTGCGCCTTTACTAAAGTGCACTCCAAACGCATTGAGTCCAGCAATTGGCTGGGTGACTAGCGTGGTTGAAATTGTAACGACATGCCCTCGTCCTTGTGTTTTCATGTGTCTGACGGCGGGTTGAGTGACATAGAAAAAGCCATCAGCGTTAGTTGCCATAACAGATCGATACTGTTCTTCTGTATAGTCATGAAAATTTCCCAGCACGAAAATACCAGCATTGTTGACCACTAAATCTAACCTCCCTGTTTTCTGGAGCGCAATCTCAGTCAGTGATTCGCCTGTAGATCTGATGCCGACATCCCCATCGACGAGAAAGCACTGATCCGTTTGATCGAGTACCTTAGCGGTTGAAAGCTTGCGGGCATTGGCAACGACACTGTAGCCTTGAGCAAGTAGGGTTTTGGCAATACCCAATCCAATGCCGCTGGATGCACCCGTCACAATGGCTGTTTTGTTTGACATAAAGCTCCTGATTTCTCTTAGTTTGAAACTCACGATCGCCCTTTTCAATTGAGTTACCTCATCGATCGCCTTAAAAAATCGACGTGTAGTTCCGTTACCGCTGCATCTGTGCGATGACCTCTTCAGCCTCTCGTACCACGTCCTGAACAATCTGCGCTGCGGGCTTAATGTCGTGAATCAGATTGCAAGACTCTCCTGCATAGAGAGCCACAGACTCCATATCCCCGATGAAGCCAGTGATTGGAATCATCGACCCATATTTCGGCACATCCATAGTGATGCCAGCCAGTGGGACAGTACCGACGATCGTCCCCTCACCTGGACGCTGCCCACTCGTTGGACAGCCCGCAGCCTCCCACTCCGCGAACGCAGCATTGCGTAGTACCCGGTGGGGCGCGTCAGACCAACCACCATCGAAAAGCGTGGTATACACCGTGTCCTCGGCTGTGCTGCTGACGACCCGTTCCTGGTAAGCACGAGTTGCAGCGGCTTCGGTGCTACATAGAAACCGCGTCCCCATAGACACCGCTTGTGCTCCAAGATTGAGGGCTGCTACCACTCCTCGACCCGTAGCAATACCTCCAGCGGCAAGCACAGGCACGGATGTAACCGCATCGACCACCGCTGGCACAAGGGTTGACAGCGAGGTGCGGCTCCTCACGTGCCCCCCTGCTTCGACCCCTTGAACGATGAGCGCATCAACACCCATAGCGGCAGCGGCTGTGGCTTCCTCGATCGACCCCACCTGGATAAAGACCTTGGTATTATGTCGGTGAGCCTCGGCGATGTAGGGGCTTGGATCACCCCAAAAGAGCACCAGCAGCGGTACCCGCTCTGCTAGGCAGACATCAATCTGCCCTTCTTCTAGCAGGGGAAGAATGAGGTTCACCCCAAAAGGTTTCTGTGTCAGGGCGCGGATGCGGCGGATTGCTTGTTGGAGGATCGGGGGTGGCATGAACACTCCACCCAGCACCCCACAGCCACCAGCATTCGACACCGCCGCCGCGAGTTCTGGTCCGGCTACAGGTCCCATACCTGCGGAGAAGATGGGGTGGGTAATGCCGATCTGGCGACAGAGAAGAGTGTGCATATATCCTACTGATGCGAGAGTTGGTGTCATAATTTTCCCTTTTATGTACTGCTTTCATTCTTCAACGTCCACTCCGTTCAGAACACTCAAGTTCATTGAATTAAGCAGCAAGTTAATCTGGACTGAGAGGATTGCTATGTTGCCAAAGCATATACTGACGGCCGATCTCCAGGTAGACCCAGAATTTCGTCGCCAATTTCAGCAGTAATGCGTTCAAACATCTTTCTGGCGAGACTACATTACTTACTCATCATCACGAGTGCATCTCGATTCTGTGCAATCTTAGGTAGTTTTGTTCCAATAATAGATTGCATCACATTCGGGTTTAAACTAACAACCGAATCACCTAACTCAAATGTTTGATACCCTGCTGGAAAAATGAAAAAGAAGCTAACGGTTTCATTTCCCATTGCCTCTGACCAATGTGGCCAGCCTGCTGGAAGGAAAGAAATCATGCCTGGTTCCAAGACTTCTTCGTGAACTTGACCTTTGTTATCAATAAGAACGGTTTTTGCTTTTCCTGAAATCAAAATTTGCTCTTCCCAAGTGTCGTGCCAATGTGGGGAACGAGCTGCACCTGGTTTGATATCAACCCGAGCAGAATCAGTTTCAGCAATCGTAAAGGCTTTCTTCTTACAATGAGAAATAACTCCCCCACTATAATTATGGACATCAACCTGTCTAGGCTGACAAGTGAACTTGAGTGGTTCAGTTGAGCCAGCCGCCGCTAAAAGTATTGGTTGTTTTGGGGTTAAGTCAGAATTGTTTGATAATGCATTGGGGTTGCTCAAACGATTAGGCTGAGCGATTTCAACCTTGGCTGGGCTGCTTACATTTAACTGTTCAAGATGGCTGAGACTTTGAGCATTCAGTGCGCTGGAACGACCTAACACAAACAGTGCTATGCCGATCATAATAAAGCAGACATAAGGTATTAGTTTTTTGAGTCCCATAATTCCTCCAAAAAAGTGGCATATGATATGATCGCTTTTACGCTTACTCCTACAACCTTTCGGTTTTTTTTATCTGATTAAACCGTGGTTGAAGGTATTTCCTATTCCCGCTTTATCTGTGGGCTTTGAGCGACTAATTGGGTTGATGAATTTATTTAATGGAGCGGTTCCCCTCACCTCGCCTGGGCTAATTCATTGACCTCAGCAAACGCATCAAACCATTTATCATAGGGTATGAGATTTTCCGGGCGATAGTTCGCATTAGCTAGCTTCCAGCGTTGTTTTGTACTGAGATCAATGCTGTCATCAAAAAATGCTCGATCGAACTTCGCTGACGCATCTTTAGGATCGAGAATCTGACGACTGATCACACCTGCGAGTTTGTAGATGGCATCCACTTTAGAACTAAAGAGAGTCGAATAATCTGGCTCTACTCCCAACTCGACTAAGGTTGGATCGAAGTCAAGTCCGACTTGCTTCGTGCGCTCCATCATCCATTGCAACGCCCCATCCGACAAACCGCGAAGGTCTTCTGTTCCCCCTCCAACACAGCCATGCGTACCGGGAAACCAAACCTGAGACAATTTGGTAGCAGCGTTATCGCTAACTCGCATTCGAGTCACATCAAAGGCTTTACTCCTTTCATCCATTGCAACGGCATGGAAAGCATTTTGAATTTTACGGTTCAGTTGAGTATCGTGAAATTTATATTTGGCATTAATCCAATCGTCAATGGGCAACAGAGGAATCTGATCGGGAACACCAAGCTCACCCACAGTATCCCAACACCCTAGTACGGTAATCGGAACATTCTCGCCATACTTGCTACGGAATTCTTTTGAGGCGGAATCACTAGGATAGCTTTTGCGATCGCGGTATAACTCATACGCTTCTGGAATATGGCTAATCTGTTGACGATTCAACAATCCAGAACAGTAGATAAACCCTGCTAGACTCCGAACTGTATACGCTCCACGGCTGAACCCAAACAAGTAAATCTCGTCGCCTTCGACATAGTTCAAGCACAGAAATCGGTAAGCATTCTTAATCGATTGATCAATTCCCCACCCAAACGCGCCACCTGTCAATTTGTCGAGTTCACCGCTTGTTGTTCCTATCCCTTCCCCATAGTAAACAATTTGAGAAATGCCATCTTGAGCGATCGGTTTGACGGCTTGAGCGATTTTGACCACATTTGTGGGGTAAGAGCTGGATAACTGCTGCCAAGTTCCATCACAACAAATTACTAAACGTTTCATATGACAATTCTCCTGATTACAGAGCATAAACATCAACTGAAAATGATCGACTATCAGCGACAGTTGCAAGTGAGAAGCCGCTTCCATGATGTATTTAGGTGGAGTAGTGATAAACCCAACCTACAGTTTTCTCACTGCTGCTTACCAATGAATTTAATGTATTGAAAATTCATTGGCTTCTTCTAAGACTTCTCATCCCTCACATTGCCGTGTAGCCACCATCAATCACCAGTTCTGATCCGTGACAAAATTGGATTAATCGGCAGCCTGATCCGATCCTCAACCCAGAATTGAACTGCTATGCTGCTAAAGCGCCGATCGAGTTAGTGCCTTGCAATGGCTAACAGTCTTTGCTTTGAAACATAACGTGCGATTTTAATTAAATCGGCTGCTTTTTCAGCGATCGCAATTGTCGGCGCGTTAGTATTTCCCGTGGTCAGAGTTGGCATAATTGAGGCATCGACAACACGCAATCCCTCAACCCCATGTACCCGTAATTCGGGGTCTACCACCGCCATTGAATCAGTGCCCATTTTGCAAGTGCCGACAGGATGGTACATCGTATCGCAAGCGTCTCGGATGTAAGCTGCGATCGCCTCATCGCTCTGCATATCGCAACCAGGAGCCAGTTCCTCCCCTTGAAACTCATCAAAGGCATGAGTCTCAAAGATTTGGCGGAGTAGTTTAATCCCTACAACTAGCGTTTGTACATCAGTTTCACTTTGCAGATGGTTCAGCCGAATCATCGGTGTATCTTTGGGCTCGGACGATCGCAAGCTCACACTCCCAATGTTTTGAGGATGAGTCAAAGAGGCGACCCCAAAGAAGCCCGGACCAGAGCGGTTAGAGCCAGGTGGTGCCCACAGAATGGGACCTGCGAAACACTGTAAATCTGGCGCAACATCCAAGTTATGTTCGCTATGCAAGAACAATCCAGCTTCACCAATCCCACTGCTGCTGCTGGCAGGGTGGACAGCTTGAGTTGATTGGTAGGTAATGGGAACAAGAACGTGGTCTTGGAGATTTTGACCGACTCCAGGCAGATCGGCGACGACAGGAATGCCCAAGGCTTTCAGGTGTTTTGCATCACCAATGCCGGAAAGCAGCAGCAGTTTGGGCGAATCGAATGCGCCCGCACTGACAATCACTTCCTGGTTTACACTGACCTGGTGCAACGTGCCCTCGTGAAGATATTCCACCCCAACAGTGCAAGTGCCCTCAAATAACAATCGAGTCACCAAAGCGCCTGTTATGGTTGTCAAATTCGGACGCTGGAGAATGGGTAGGAGGAAGGCCGCCGCAGCACTGTGCCGCTTCCCATCTTTAATCGTAAATTGATAAAAGCCTGCCCCTTCTTGTTGACTGCCGTTGAAGTCAGGATTATAGTCATAGCCCATTGCTACCGCTGTCTCGACAAAGCGTTGAGACATAACCGCCGGAGCTGGGAGATCCGTGACGCTTAACTCTCCCTTGACCCCGTGATATGCGTCAGATCCGCGTTGCTGATGCTCGGATTTCTTGAAATAGGGCAACATATCCTCGTAGCTCCAGCCAGGATTTCCCAACGCCTGCCAGTGGTCATAATCATGAGGATTGCCTCGAATATAAAGCATGAAATTAATCGCACTGCTGCCACCCAAGACTTTGCCGCGGGGACAATAGATTTTGCGATTATTTAAGTACGGTTCTGGTTCGGAAAAATATCCCCAGTCCACCTCAGAACCTAATAGTTTTAGGCATTCCGCCGGGATTTGAATCTCCGGTTTGGTATCTGGGTTGCCAGCTTCGAGTAATAACACTGTTGTTTTACTGTCTTCTGTCAAACGGTTGGCGACAACGCAGCCTGCCGAACCAGCACCAATCACGATGTAGTCATATTGAGTCATGGAATTCTCCTTGTTTGCTGTCTGTCGTGGATTAATCAGACCTCAATGGCTAGCGAGAATACCTCAAGTTTCCATTTTGATTCTCTATTCCCCGAATCAAAATTGATGTTGACTTGGTTGAGCCATTAGCTAGACGACATCTTGCTGATAAAGTCGCTCCGGTAATCTTAATATTCTCACAAGAACTTGAATAACTGCTAGGAGATGTGGGTCTTGCCAAAGCAGGTTCCCTGGGAATTACAGCTAGAATTGCACCACAAGCAGCAAAAGCTATTAAACTTGACGATCGACTAAGTTTCGTAAGGTAAGACATGAGTATTCTCCTTAAATCACAAATTAAAATCCCCCACTGCCACCACTGGCAATGGGGGTCAACGGATGTGATGGCTTTTGGCTCGTTATCCTACAACCTTGACTGACGAAATGCTATCGTTATCGATACCACCAGGACTTACTGCAAGATTACGATATTCTCCCGGTGGAAGTGTCTGACTACGACCGTTGAAGTTAGTATCCCCAAAAACTTGCCATGTGCCAGAGATTACTTTAACTGATGTAATTTTGTCGTTCCAAAAATCTCCGACATTAGGCAGGTCTCCGGTAAAAGTACCTTCACTTCCTCCAAAATTGGAATCGGCAAAGACAATCATTTTAGCCATGATTTTTCTCCTAAATTAGTCTGTGTTATTTACAGAAAGTCAGAAAAAGATGAACCCTGAGCGTTTTAAACAAGAAACTTTTCAAATTTCATTTATTGGGAAAAATACTCTCGTTATTATGAGAGATGTTTTTCTCGTTTGTTAAAATCGTTGTCTTTTCCTTCTCTACTCTGTAAGACGACTCCAGTGGTCAATTTCTGATCTTTTTATCGAACTAGAGGCTTTTGTGTTCACCTCGTCGAGTTTCGATTGAATCTCAGATTTTGTTTCTTTCGTCGTTGGTTTAACCTTAAGCCAAGTTGCTAAATAGACTCTCTACCTTTGGGATGAGTTACTATAGTAGAGCTTATCAAATTCACAGGTTTTTTAAACACTCGTTCAAACATAATTGCTGTTACCAATAACTGGCTTTTCCCAGTCGCAGCCGGACTTTCACTGCTAGATTTAAGCAACGATATTGCAGTTTTAGTGCCTCAGCCTGCTCACTTCTGTTTAGTTTTTATGACTTATCAATAGTGTTATTAAATTACCAGCCAGCCATAAAAATCGTTATTGTAAATGACCTCATCTACTGTACTGGTAAAAAACTGAGATTACTTTTTTATGATTTCCTGATGCGAATTTACGGCGCTCAATATTACGTTTAAAATGTGAAGAAAATGTGAGGATATCGTGAGGTAGATATATCCCTGATTTGTCACTCCCGAAAAACGTTGTTTCGCACGACAGACGGCTTAAAGATAGCGGTTGTAGAGCGATCGCGATCGCGTTGACGCAGCCTGCTGAACCAGCACCGATCACGATGTAGTCGTAGTGAGTCATGATTTTTTCCTGCTTTATTGAATAGATTGCTCTTACCTTAACTACTTTTAGCGACCAGCATTTTAGTTACTGAATGAGTTGGTTCATTGCGAGATGAATCTTAATCAGAAGTAATCAAAAGATTGAAGACGGAAGGCGAGATTCCATCATAAGATGCTCTTTTGTACGACGTGCTGATTGCAGTTTTCTTAATCTTGATAGGAATAGCTCCTGCTCTTTTTCGGCGTTTCAACAAGTACAGAGATCACGATCAAACTTAGCCCAATGATTTTAATAAAGGCGTTTACTGCGTGTGCATACTCCCATTGGTCACGATACCGCATCCAATCCATTAGAACGCGCCAGAAGTGTCAAACGTGCAATTCCATTCACTACGCCCAAAACCGCACACACACTCAGCCAAAGCATCAGATCGAGCATAGATCGAAACAGTAGTACATATCCAAAGAATCGATCGGACACCAATGCGAATAGCCAAGGCAATACGAGTAGGAAAAACGCTGGTAAGAATGTGCAGCCAATCCCTAACCAGACACGCCACAATGGAGTTCTACGAATCGCCTGTTTCCATTGCGGTAAGTAAAGCAAACTGCGGATTGCCAGCATTACACCTATAAACATCAGCAGTGCGATCGCTATACCCCACAAGGTTATTGAGAACCCACCTGCGGCAGGCTGCTCATCCTTTAGTAATTGAATCAGTCCAGTTTTGATTTGCGGAAATGCCATTGCAATTAACGGCGACGCACTGATGTTGTAAAATAGCGCAATTCCATACTTTTCCTTGGGCAACAGCACAACATCTGTATAGAACGTAGACAAAATTCCATTGTGTTCGATCGCTGGTTCACCGTTCTCGCTGCCCTTAAACCAACCCATGCCATAGGAACTACCGATGGTTTTGGGTGGAGTGTGCATCAGCGCCACACTACTTTGGGAAAGCA
>CASBQE010000116.1 GCA_949127665.1 Synechococcales cyanobacterium PMM_0083 | reverse complement strand
TCACTGGCATGACGGTCTATGTGCGGATTCGTGAAGGTAAGTTCTGGATCGAGGAAGATTGGACAGAAGAGGGCATTGCGACGGATCTAGTGCGTGCAGGGGTTCCTAAAGAAGATATTGTGCTGGCATTTCACGAGCCTAAAATGAGGCAGTATACAGACTTTGCAGTAGCCTCCTAGATGATCGCCCTATGAACATTCTCGAAGCCCTAAAAGCAGACTATCAACAGTTTCCCCACAACCAAACCTATAGCCTCTACGCCGAAGATGTTTTCTTCAAAGACCCCATGACCCAATTTCGCGGAGTCAAACGCTACCAAGCAATGATTCGCTTCATCCAAACCTGGTTTCGCAACTGCGCCATGCAAGTCCATGATATTCAGCAAAATGGCGATCGCATCCGCAGCGACTGGACGCTCAGTTGGAATACGCCCCTGCCCTGGAATCCCCACATTGCCATCAGCGGTTGGAGCGATCTAACTTTGAACCAGCAGGGACTGATCATCTCCCACATCGACCACTGGCATTGCTCAAAACTTGATGTCATCAAACAACATTTCAGCTAGCCCACCAACTCAAAACTCAAAACTCAAAACTCAAAATATTTCCTACGGAAACGCTACGCGAACAAAACTCAAAACTCAAAACTTAGAACTTCTCCCCTTACCACCCATCCGTCTCTGCTTCATCCCAAATCTCCAAGTCCAGTTCACGCAGATACGTCAGCGCACTTTGAATATTGGCATGAGTTCCCCGTAGCTCCAAAGCAAACCAGCCGTCCCCCTTTGCATTACTGCCCAAAACGGCCGCCGTGATGTTCACCGTCAAGTGAAACTGGGACACCAAGCGAGAAATCACTGGATCTTGGTGATGATCTTTAGGAATTCTGACTCGGATCATCTGTTGGGTAAGGCGATCGCATTCCACAATACCAATTGACATAAGACACCCTTCTATTGATTACTCGGTAATCTCCATCAAAACAACGGCTTGCCGATAGAGATTGTGTACTTAGCTAGTTTAAGAGCTAAAGTCCTGAATTTGCAACCCCCAAGAAATTCTCAATTTTGCTGAGAATCTTGCTCTTCACACCTTTCACCCTTAAGATGCGGTGCTAAAGTAAAAGAATGTAAACAGATTCTCAGGAAAGTGGCACTCATGCGCGTAATTCTCATGACAGGCAAAGGTGGCGTTGGCAAAACCTCCGTTGCGGCTGCGACCGGGTTACGTTGCGCCGAAATGGGTCACAGAACCCTCGTTTTAAGTACTGATCCGGCTCATTCCTTAGCGGACAGCTTTGATATTGAACTGGGACATGATTCCCGCTTAGTGCGTCCAAATCTGTGGGGCGCTGAACTGGATGCTTTGAAAGAGCTAGAAGGCAACTGGGGAGCAGTGAAGCGCTACATTACCCAAGTTTTGCAGGCACAGGGTTTAGACGGCGTACAGGCTGAAGAGTTGGCGATTCTCCCCGGTATGGATGAAATTTTTGGCTTGGTGCGGATGAAGCGCCACTATGACGAAGGCGAGTATGATGTGTTGATTATTGACTCGGCACCCACGGGAACTGCATTACGCCTGTTGAGTTTGCCGGAAGTGGGCGGTTGGTACATGCGCCGCTTCTACAAACCGTTTCAGGGAATTTCGGTGGCATTGCGACCGTTGGTAGAGCCTTTTTTCCGTCCGATCGCTGGCTTTTCCCTACCCACCAAAGAAGTGATGGATGCGCCCTACGAGTTTTATGAGCAAATCGAATCCTTAGAAAAAATCCTCACCGATCCGACGCAAACATCAGTGCGGCTGATTATGAACCCAGAGAAAATGGTGATTAAGGAATCGCTGCGCGCCCATGCCTATCTAAGTTTGTATAACGTGGCAACCGATATGGTCGTAGCAAACCGAATCATTCCTGAAGAAGTTAGCGATCCATTCTTTGCCCGTTGGAAAGAAAACCAGCAGCAGTATCGCCAAGAAATTCACGATAATTTTGCACCCCTGCCGATTAAAGAAGTGCCGCTTTACTCTGAGGAGATGTGTGGGTTAGAAGCCCTCGATCGCCTCAAGGAAACGCTCTATCCCGATGGCGAAGATCCGGCGCAAATCTACTACAAAGAAACCACCATGCGGATTCTGCAAGAACAGCAGGAATATAGCCTGGAAGTCTACCTACCCGGCATTGAAAAGCGCCAGGTTGAACTGAGCAAAACGGGCGACGAACTCAACATTCGTATTGGCAACCATCGCCGCAACCTGGTTTTGCCTCAAGCCTTGGCAGCGCTTCAGCCCTCCGGAGCCAGAATGGAAGAAGACTACCTCAAAATTCGCTTTGCTGCGGTTTGAGGACTGGAAATCATCCCAACAACCAAGCAAATAGACTATTAGGGGTAAGCTGCAACTCTGCAAAGGACGGTGTAGGCAGAACCTCATTTGGCTGATCAAACACTTCCGTTTCTTGCTTGGGGCGATAGACAAACACCGTTTTCTCATCTGGATCAATCAGCCAACCCATTTGGGTTCCGTGCTTGAGGCAATGAAGAATGTTCTTCGTGACTTTGGTTTGGCTTTGAGCCGGAGACAAAATCTCAATTGTCCAATCTGGCGCAACGGAAAATGTATTGGCAACTTCCCCATTCTGATCACAGGGAATCCGACTCCAAACAAAAACTGCGATGTCGGGAACAATGGAGCGATCGCCAAAACTACAGCGTAACTCTGGAAACGCACGAGCAATACGCTGAGGTTTAACGGCACCGTTGATCGCGGGGACAAGTTCTCCTTGAATGACACTATGTTTCCCTTGAGGCATCGGCTTCTGGATAATTTGACCATCCATATATTCACTGGCAGGTTTTGTTTCGGGTAACTGGAGAAACTCCGCCAGTGTCAACGGTTTAGATGGCGCTTGTACCATTTTGGGCTTCCCTCTCAATCTGCCAGATTAGATGCTAATTCTTATTCTATCCAGAACTTCAGCAAGGAAATTTCCCTAACCCAAGCAAGTAGGTATATTGAAAATGTCATGGGCTAATAGCCAAGAGGG
>CASBQE010000115.1 GCA_949127665.1 Synechococcales cyanobacterium PMM_0083 | reverse complement strand
GCAGCGCCGGGTCCACCATTGAACACAAAAGTCAGCGATCGCCGCGAGGGAGAATCCGTTTTTGCCAGATACGCCACATGAAACATCTCGGCGATCGGTTTCTCATGTTCATACAAAGTTTGCCACTCAGCCATCGCGGTATAGGGAATCTGGCGATCGCCCAGGGAAAGGGTATGTTCGGTAGTTTTACCTTGACGGGCGATCGGTGGAGTGGAAGGGTCGGGCATAGGAAAAGTGGGGCGATACTGCAACGATTCTAATATCGTTATCAAGGTATGAATCAGGGAGGAAGTACATCCTTCAATAATGTAATGTCTGCTTTTGAACGGTCTTCTCCTCGTTATGTTGTCTGCTATACGATCGCAACCAGGGTTTACCAGTAAGTAGGTAAAGTATCGTTGTGGTTGCATGGAAGCCGATGAAGACAACATCCGATATAGATACCAATGGGGAAGCGCGATCGCTCGTTGCTTCAGAGGATTATCCGTTAAGTCCAGTGCCTTTGGGTGCCCGTAAATCGATGGCATCCTTAGCGCCGTTGCTGATGGGTTTCACGCTTTATTCTGGGACGCTTTTTGCGGGTGGCTTGGTCGGTCCGGCGTTTAAGTTTTTTCCTGATTTAATTAGCTTAATCATCGTCGGCAACCTGATTTTAGGAACCTATGCCGCCGCGCTCAGCAATATTGCCGCCAAAACGGGACTCAGCACCGTGTTAATGGCACGATTTAGCTTTGGCAATGTGGGTTCACGCTGGGTTGACTTTATCTTAGGCTTCACGCAAATCGGTTGGTATGCCTGGGGAACGGCACTGATCGCAGATTTGTTAAATAAGTTGGCGGGAGTGCCGCCTTCTTGGAACTGGCTAACCATTCTGTTTTTCACCTATTTTTTCTGTTCCACTGCCTACCTGGGCTACAAGGCAATGGATTGGCTCAGCCGAGTTGCGGTGCCCGCCATGCTGATTTTGATGGTTTGGTGCTTGGCGATCGCGTCTAACAAAGTGGGTGGATGGGAAGGATTACAGGCAATTCAGCCCACCAAAGAAATGACGATTGGGGCTGCCTTAACCATCATTGTGGGCACGTTTATTTCGGGTGGCACTCAGGCAACGAACTGGAGCCGATTTGCCAAAACAGGCAAGGTTGCGACTATTTCCACTCTGCTTGCCTTTTTCTTTGCCAATGGCTTTCTGATTTTCAGCGGCGCATTCTGTTCGCTGGTGTATGCCAACGTTCCAGGCATTGCCGACAGTTCTGATATTGTGCAGGTGATGGCATATCAAGGGTTAGTAGGTTGGGGTTTATTGCTGTTGTTTTTGAATATGTGGACAACCCAAGACAACACGATTTATGCCTTTTCCGTGGCAGGTGCCCACATGTTCCGCACCAATAAGCGAACGCTGTTTGTGCTGGGTGGCGCAACGATCGCCCTAGTTCTCGCGTGGGGCGGTATCTACAAAATGTTGGTGGACTATCTCATTTTGCTAGGAACTTTTATTCCCCCGATCGGCGGCGTGATTATGGCTGATTTTTGGCTACATCGTCGCGGTGAATTTCCGCCGTTGGATGTACCGCAGCCTGCATTTAACTGGGCAGGCGTGATTGCCTATGTTGCCGCTTCTGCGATCGCTTACTTTACGGGAAAAGCCAGCCTTGGGATTGCCCCGATTAATGGCATTGTTGCGGCGGTGATTCTATACGTGATTCTCAGCAAAGTTCTGCCTCAGCCGACTCGCAGCACCGTAGGCTAGCAAAGGAGATCGTCAAAACGATTTCCCTGCGGCTCTGGACTTTATACTGCTGAATGCTTGTAAAATTGATGTGACTGCAATGGTTGCATCAATCCTATTTTCAGCTTGATTGGTTTGCACAAAAACCTTGGCTGATAACCGTTACGATGGCTGCTGGCGATCGCGTTGATTTTATTTACATTGTTTGCTTTGGAAAGTGCCTCATGATTAATGAAGTGTTCATGCCTGCTCTCAGTTCCACCATGACGGAAGGAAAAATCGTTGCCTGGGTGAAGTCTGCTGGCGACAAAGTGGAGAAAGGCGAAACCGTGGTGGTGGTTGAGTCAGACAAAGCAGATATGGATGTGGAGTCGTTCTATGAGGGCTACTTAGCAGCCATTGTGGTGGCAGCGGGTGAAACGGCTCCTGTGGGAGCCGCGATCGCCTTAGTGGTTGAAACCGAAGCCGAAATTGCCGCTGCTCAACAGCAAGCAACGGCTCCAGCGAAGCCAGATGTTGCCGTGACTACCTCAGCGGCTACAGCGGCAATAGCAACCCCTGTCGCACCGTCTTCCAGCAATGGAGGCAGTGCTGGCAACGGTCGTCTCACGGTCTCTCCTCGCGCTCGAAAATTGGCAAAAGATTTAAAAGTTGATTTGAACACTTTAAAAGGCAGTGGTCCTCACGGACGGATCATTGCTGAAGATGTGGAAGCAGCCGGAGGGATTGCCGCTACGCCGACTGCTGTAACGCCTGTAACGACCCCTCCTGCTGTAACGGCTCCTGTGCCTGTCGCAGTCGCTTCTAAAAAACCTGCCGCCGCTCCTGCAACCGTGGTTTTAGGACAGCAGGTTCCCTTGAACACGCTGCAAAATGCCGTTGTGCGGAACATGATGGTCAGCCTGGAAGTGCCTACGTTCCATGTCAGCTACAAAATCACCACCGACAATTTAGACAAACTCTACAAACAGGTGAAGTCTAAAGGGGTGACGATGACTGCGCTATTGGCAAAGGCGGTCGCAGTGACATTGCAAAAACATCCGGTTGTGAATGCCAATTATGTCAATCAAAGCATCAACTATCCAGCGGCAATCAACGTGGCGATCGCCGTAGCCATGGAAGATGGCGGACTGATTACGCCTGTGCTGCAAAAAGCAGACCAAATGGATTTGTATTCCCTCTCTCGCACTTGGAAAGATCTGGTGGATCGCGCCAG
>CASBQE010000114.1 GCA_949127665.1 Synechococcales cyanobacterium PMM_0083 | reverse complement strand
ATTGCTTGAGTGAGGTGATTGAGCGATTGCTCTCGGTTTGCCTGTTGCCTTAGCAAGGCGGCTGCGCGCTTCGCTTCGCTAATGTCGCGCACAATCACCAGCACCTCATTTTCACTGATCATCGCAATCCGAACTTCTTCATCATACAAGTCCCCATTCACCTCTATTTGATGTTCATAGACTTGCACCTGCCCTGTTTTTAGAGCCTGTTGCACAAATCCCAGGCGCTGCTGAGCCAGATGTTGAGGCAAAATATCAAACATTGTTTTATTGGCGAAGCCATCTGCGGGTTTCATCAATTCCACATTTTGACCTTCCATTACGTCAAGATAGCGCCCAGTTTCATCCATGCAAACCAGCACATCCGGTACAGCGCTGATCATCGCCCGATTTCTCGCTTCACTTTTCCGCAGGGCTGCTTCAGTGATTTTTCGCTCCGTGATGTCGCGAATGATGAAGATGACTTCCTGGTCATTCACAGCGGCAATCCGGGCTTCTTCATCCCGTATTTCTCCTTCGATCTCAAGCTGATATTCATAAACTTGAAGCTCACGGGTATCCAAGGCTCGGCGGGCATAAGCCATTCGTAGGTCTGCGTGTTCAAAGGGCAGCACCTCATAAATCTTTGCACCCTTCACAAAAGCCTGTGGATTGTAGATTTTAACGTTGCCGCCGCTGAAAAAGTTCAAATAATTTCCCTGGTCATCCATCCAGATCATTAAGTCAGGAATCGCCTTGACGATCGCACTATTTATCGCTTCGCTTTGGCGTAAGGATTCTTCGGTAAGCTTGCGATCGCCAATATCCTCCACCATTGCCGTTGCAAACAAGGTATTTCCCTGGCTATCTAGCACATTAGATATATGCACATTCACCCAGCACAGTTGACCATCTTTCCGCACATAGCGCTTTTCTAAAGAATAGGTTTGCAGTTCACCAGCTTGCATCTGGGCAGCCAGCAACAGTTCTATTTCTCGATCTTCTGGGTAAGTCAAGTCTTGATAGCTCATTGCCAGCAGTTCAGCTTCGCTATATCCCACCAAATTGCAAAATGCCGGGTTTACTTGCAAATATCTGCCAGAGCGATGGGTCAGATTCATGCCAATCTCAATCTGGTCAAAAACAGAACGAAAGCGCTCCTCACTTTGGCGCAGCGCCTCTTCTGCCTGTTTGCGGCTATCAATATCTTCAACAATCGCAACGGTGCAAGCAGGCGATCCATCTAAGTTTTTAACCAGCGAAACGCTAACATTTGCCCAGCGAACTTGCCCATCTTTGGCAACAAAGCGTTTTTCCATGAAGACAGAAGCCGCCTGCTTGCTAAAAAGTTTCTCTTCACAGTCTTCGTCTAAAACCAAATCATCTGGATGGGTAAGTTCGCGAAAGGAGAGGGTTAATAGCTCTGCTTGGCTATAGCCAACAAGCTCACAAAAGCGTTGGTTAACGCGAATATAGTTCCCTGATAAATCTGTTTCGGCAATGCCAACAGCCGCCTGCTCGAAGATGGCACGGAATCGCTCTTCACTTTGGCGCAAGGATTCTTCAGCAAGTGTGCGAACCAATTCGTCGCGCTTCGCTTCGCTAATATCTAAGCTGGTGCCCTGATAATACACGGTGCCTGCGGCATCTCGGACGATTTGAACATTCTCTGAAATCCAAAAGGTGCTGCCATCTTTGCGATACACCTCTGAGACAAATTCTGTTAAAACTTGCTGCTGGTTGATTAAGTGCAAAAATTCGGCACGACGACCCGGAGCCACATAGATTTGTGTTTCACAATCTGTGACCATTGCCATCATTTCATCAGACGATTGGTAGCCATGCATTTTTGCCAGCGTTGGGTTGACGCTGAGGTAGCGTCCATTGGGGGTTGAGCGGAAGATGCCTTCGATCGCATTTTCATAAATGCCACGATAATCTGCCTCAGCCTGAATCAACACAGTTTCTACATCTAAAAACTGCTGCACCTGCTGAATGATGTAGCGAGTTAACGCTGCGGGAAACGGTGAGGGTGCAAGCCCCGCAGGGATCGCTTTACGAATCGCTAGCTTCCTGGTCTGAAATGATCGCCATACCAGCAATAGTAATGCTGCAATCACGGTCAACAGTGCAGCAAGTGCAAATCCGATAACACTCACTAGATCAGAAAATGTTGGTAAATAAGAACTATTGATCATAGGAGCGATAGATAGAAACCTGAAGGTCATCAGCCTTCACCCTAAAAATGGATGAAGGCACACTAGCTGCACATTACACAAGATTTGAATACTCAGGACTGAAAGGCTGCAACACTAACGTTTCGCCTTAGCACTGATCACCTCTAGCACTTCCGATCTCCTTTAGCACCTATATACAGAAATCCCAAACCATTCAAAATCTCAACAGCAATCTTAAATTGCATTCCATGATAAATCGAAGATATCGTAGATTATTGTTTGCTTCTGTATTGGTACAGCCCTAAACTGCCAGCCCAATTCTCGGTTCGTTGGGGTAGTGCAGAGTCACAAAGAAGGATATTTTCAAGGTGGGCGGCTGTTGATTCCTTAAATAACTTAGGAGAAATGGGTCGGAAATGGGCGGGCGATCGCACCATATCCAAAAGCGCACTAAATACAAAGGAGACTCTAAATGTCGCAGGCTAAACACGGCGATACTGTAAAAGTTCATTACACCGGAAAATTGGACGATGGCACGATGTTCGATTCTTCTCTTGAGCGAGAGCCTTTGGAATTTTCTATTGGGGCTGGCGGACTTATTCCGGGGTTTGAGCAAGCCGTGATTGGCATGAATCCCGGCGACTTAAAAACCGAGCTAATTCCTACAGATAGTGCCTATGGTGCTTATTTAGAAGAAATGGTGCTAGTCGTCGATCGCCAGCAAATGCCCTTAGATGTGGAACCAGAAGTTGGTCAACAGCTTCAGCTTCAGCATCAAACCGGTGAACTGATTACCGTGATCATCACCGACATTTCTCCCGCTACCATCACGCTAGATGCTAACCATCCCCTAGCCGGAGAAGATCTCACCTTTGATATTCAACTAATTGAAATTACTACTGAACTTTTAGAAGAGCAACCTTCCTGATTGCGCCAAAAAACCGCGTAAAAATGACGAGAGCAACCTTAAGTATCGCTTTCGTCATTTTTGCTGTATTTGTCCAACATTGAACTTAAGAAATGCTCTTAGCTGCAATGCTTGGATGAGGGCGAACGATGGGACTTGAACCCACGAATGGCGATACCACAAACCGCTGCCTTAACCACTTGGCTACGCTCGCCGTGTTCATCCCTCAGTATAACAGTTTTGATTGGAATTGATCTATGTGAAAAAATCCCTCGTATAATTACTGGAAAATCTTTGAAGGTTAATCTATCTGAAAAAATGCCCCGTATAATTGCTGATAAATAGTATTGAAAGAGTGAGCCGCTTGGAAAAGTTCATGATTGAATTCTTTTCAACAGGAGCCGCTTAACAAATCGGAAAAGTGGTGAGCTAGGAGGAAAAACAAATGGAATCAAGTTGGCGGCAGCCCCGATTTTCACTGGGAAAAATGAGTTTTTTGGCAACGTTTGGAGCCACTTCATTCGTTTGTTTGGGTGCAGCCATGGCAATCACCAATCCAACTCCTGCCGCTTATAGTCGCTACGCTACACACCAGTTGACTCAGTATGCTCAATCTAATATTTGCGCTGAAGCACCCACTGCTTTTGGATTGAAAGAGGAATGTCGATCGCTGCTCAAGTCCAATCAGGCTGAGATTCAAAGTTTTGTAATGAGCCACACCGATCGCCGCAACTTTTTCTTTTTCAGCGTGTATACGACGGATCTGGCGATCGCTTCATTTTTGCCAACCTATCAATTGCAAACCATTGGACTATTTCAAGGGTTTTATGTTTTTGGTATGGAGCAGTAAAAACATCACGTTGCAGAATCTCAAGCGTGCATGAACCTTTTTCAGAGCAGAACTGTCTTACAAAATACATTCACCGATTGAATGAAGATTACTAATCCTTTAGACAGTTTTTACTACTGAGCTATGAACATCAAACACATCTTGCTACTCCCCGGCGTATTCGCGCTAACTCTTGCCGCTGTGCCTTCCATGCCCGCAT
>CASBQE010000113.1 GCA_949127665.1 Synechococcales cyanobacterium PMM_0083 | reverse complement strand
ATATCTAGATTGCTACCGCCGCACCGATACCGGAATGCTAGCCACTACAATCAAAAATCCGACCGAAAATCAGCAAGAAATCAATACGATTCAATCGCGCTATCAAGCCTTCTTTGACAATAACCATCTGAGTGACATTCAACTAGAAAGAAACACCTTTAATTCACAGCCATTTCGCTCCAAGATTGCGATCGAAAATCTACTTAAGCCTCACGGTGACAAACCACGTATTCTTTGCTTGTTTCCACAATTGGAATTTGGTGGCTCTACCCGATTCAACTTAGACTTGCTGACGCTTTTGTCTAAGCGTGGCTATGACTTCACGATCGCCACCACTCTGGCATCCAACAACGACTGGCATCAATACTTCTATCGCATCACGCCCGACATCTTCCATTTGTCGCATATTTTAGATCCCTATCAATGGCTCAGCTTTGCTCGATATGTGCTGGAATCACGTCAAATAGATGTCGTTCTGCTCTCAAACTCTTACGTCGCCTATTACTTTCTGCCCATCCTGCGACACGAGTTTCCCACTGTCTCATTTGTTGACTTTACGCACACGGGTGATCCGGGTTGGCGCGGGATTGGCTATCCCAGAGTTGCCTGCCAGTTCCGCCATTTATTGGATCGCCAGGTCGTCACTTCAAAAGCGCTGGCAACGATCTATCAAGAGATCAACCCTACCGCTTTAGACAAACTGAAGGTCTGTTACACCAACATCGACACGAACGAGTGGAGGCATGATGCGGATAAACGGCAACAGCTTCGAGCCAAACTCAACATTGCCGAACCGACAATCGTGCTGCTGTTTCCAGCACGACTAGTAGAGCAGAAGCGTCCGTTGTTTCTAGTCGATATCGTCAAAGCATTGACTCAATCCAGTTCATCGATCTGCGTCATTGTAGTGGGCGATGGTTATCTACGCCCCGAGATGGAAGCAAAGGTCAACAGACTGGGATTGAATTCAAACTTTCGGATTTTGCATCGGGCGGAACCCACGGACATGGTGGACTACTATTCCGCATCTGACATTTTGTTGCTGCCCTCCGCCTATGAAGGCATCTCGCTTTCTCTGTTTGAAGCAATGGCAATGCAACTTCCGGTGGTCGCCTCGGATGTGGTTGGACAGGCGGAGCTTGTGACTCCCAAAACTGGCTTTTTGGTGGCAAAAGGCGAAGCAGATGCCGCCGAAGTGCAGGCATATTTGCAGGTGCTATTGCCCCTGATCCAAAATCAATCGCTTCGTCAACAAATCGGCGATCGCGCTCGTCAGCGAGTGATGAAGTCCTTTAGTTTGAGCGACATGGCGGATCAGATGGAAACCATTTTTGCCGAGGCGATCGCCCTCTGTCAGACTCAGACCAAACCCACTGTAAACTTGGCGATCTCAGAAGAAATGCTGCTGATGGCGATCGAATACACGCAACAAGAGCAAACCGTCCGCACCCTCTGGTGCGATCGCAACGAAATCGCCCGTCAAAATCAAGCCATGAAAACGTCTAAGCTTTGGCAGTTGAGACGGCAGTGGTTTAGGCTCAAGCGGTGGCTGCGGTTGACTCAAGAAGCAGAAATTTAGGTTGCCAAAGAAGATTGAACCAGGGCAAAAAATGACCAATCTCAAAGAGCTAATTTCTCACTATGAAAAAGCCTTGCTCATTCAACCGAGTAATGCCAAGGCTCATCATCGTTTAGCTAAAATCTACACATCTCAAGGAGACTTTGAGCGATCGTTTCATCAAGATGTAACAGCAATTCAAGCAAATCCTACTAGCTATTTACCCTATTCCCATTTGAAGTTTATTCTATTTTGTACCAATCACCTCAATCAATCAATCGATTCAGATCAGATAGAAACAGCAATTCAAACTGTTCGTCAATCAATTAATTGTCAATTGGATTTTCTTCCTGCATGGTTATTGCTAGGAGATTTGTTGAGCCAACAAGGAAACATAGAAGAAGCTATCTCCTGTTATCGACATGTGAGCTACCAAAAAGTATTACAGTCTCACCCTAAATTAACGAAGCAACACTGGAATTATCAGCAATCTCCAAAGCCAGACTTTATCATTGGCGGTTTATGTAAGTGCGGCACGACTTCTCTTTATCAGTATTTAACCACTCATCCGCAAGTGCTTACCGCTGCTGAGAAGGAGATTTATTTCTTCTCTCACTATTTAAATCGGGGATTAAGTTGGTATTTAGCCCACTTTCCTAGCGTTCAAGATAGTAGTAATTACACGCTAGGCGAAGCAACACCTTTGTATTTGGCAGTCACTAACCCAGAGGATATCATCAAATCATTTCCTAAGATCAAACTGATTTTCTTGCTGAGAAACCCAACTGAAAGAACAATCTCTTCTTTTTATCAAGGACAAGCAATTGGTGTTGGTCAGTACTCACTTGAAGACATGGTAGCTATTGCTCTTGAGCAAGCACAGAATTTGTCAATTCAGGATTTCTTCAACTCAGGAGGTAAACTCTTGAATGATTATTCATTGGACGAAATTTCGCTTGTGCATTTGCTTCCTAGTGTCTATATCTACATGATTAGGAAATGGATGAATGTTTTCCCGAAGGAGCAAATTCTAATTCTAAAAAGCGAGGATCTATATGCTAATCCATCTGCTGTTTTAAGCCAGTCTTATCGCTTTCTAGAATTGCCAAACTATGATTTACCAAACTATCATAATGCTAATCCAGGGACATACTCCCGTGTTTCAGGTGATGTGCGTCGCAAACTCGCTGATTTTTTCCAACCTTATAATCAGGAGCTTGAAGCATACTTAGGTAGAAAATTTGATTGGGAGTGATGACTAAACATGGAGCGAGATGGAGCAATTTTATGGTTAACCGGACTCAGCGGAGCAGGCAAGACGACGATCTCTCAGCAACTAGAGCATAAACTACGGGAACGCGATCGCCCAGTTGAGCTTTTAGATGGGGATGCCATCCGCCAAAATCTCTCAAAGGGGTTGGGTTTTAGCCGCGAAGACCGCGATACGAATGTTCGGCGTGTGGGTTACGTCGCCAATCTTCTCAGCCGCAATGGAGTTATTGTCATCGTCTCCCTGATCAGCCCCTACCGTTCTGTTCGAGATGAGTTACGCGCCACGCTCAATAATTTTGTCGAGGTTTATATCAATGCACCTCTAGAAGTTTGTGAAGCCAGAGACGTAAAAGGTTTGTACGCCAAAGCGCGATCGGGTCAAATCAAATCTTTTACAGGCATTGATGATCCCTACGAAGCACCCCTCAGCCCGGATATCACCTGTCACACTGCCGCAGAGACGGTGGATGAGAGCGTTACTAAAATCATGACTTGGTTGGAGAGTGCGGGCTATTGACGGAAATCTTCAACCGATCATTTGCCTGTAGCCCGCGATCGCTTTTACGCCTCCGTTGCCATCTGTCTTCTCAGGTTTCTCAACATTTTGCTAGTTCCTTCCTGAAACGCTTGCTGCACCAATCGGGGAATCATTTCGGCGATCGCCAACTCAGGAAAAGTCGGACTACTGGAAGATTCCTGATACTCACCGTTTTGCAACAGATGAATCTTCAGTTTGCCATTGTCATAAATCCACACTTCCGGCACTTGCAGTGCCGCATAAGCATCTAGGGTTGTTTTAGAGGTGACATCCGCTTCGATCGCCAAGTCTGGCGGCGGGTCTTGGGTCATATCCATCCGCAGGAGATCGCGCACCCGTGACGCATTTTGGATATAAAAACAGGTATCTGGCTCCAATCCCGCTTGCTTCAGTTTCTTGAACGTCGTTGAGCCAAAATCCTCCCACTCTCGTCCCTGAGCATCAAGAATTGCAGTCACGATATAGCCAATAATCCGGTGAGGACGTTCGTGGGCGGGTAGGGGAGACATCAGTTCCAGGGTTCCGTTGCAATAATTAATGCGAGGGACGCGGCGCTCTTCCCCCAGTTCTTCCAGCAGGGCTTCGTATTGCTCCCAGGTCACATTCGGAATTAGCAGGTGACTGCCAGGAGAAAGCGCAATGGTTTTAATCGGTGTTGTGATCGTCATAGTGTCTCTTCAACTCCTACTGTGATCATCCTAAACCTTCTGATGTTGAAGCGCCTGACAAAATGCATCCTCTGCTTTGTGATGAAGCGTTCGCTGTCACTCAGAAATCAGGTGATGATACCGCTCTGGCAAATTCCCTTCACGCCAAAGCTTTTCAATGATGGCATCCCGCAGCCACTCAGTGCGATCGCTTTCCGCTCTCACAATTGCATCAATATCCTCTGGCATCCGCACACTCAGAGGGCTTTTCGCCATCGCCACCTCTCCCTGCTGCTGGAAGCGGGTCAAATAGTCACGCCGAAGAGGTGGATCACTCATTGGAAAAGAATCAATAGATAGCAAAATATCCCAAGTATACAAGATGCCGCCGAAATTATCATCGATCAGTTTGGCTTATTGATCAAAGCCTCGCATCAGATTTTCGATCAGAAATTCCTATTCAAAGTCAATAGCTAAATCCTGTAACCCGCGTATACACAGGCTATAATAGTAATATGCCAGATAAACAGGATGCCGGAACCGAAAGTACGGAGAAACTACTGATACCGCAGTCACCGAGGATAAGCCCGATTCCTGTCACGGCTACAAACTAGTCATTCACCTTTTTCAATCAACTAAAAGAGAGCGCCCGACTCGCAATCTAAACGCTCTCTTTCCCTACAACGAGGTACTTCAATTATGTCTCTAACTGACTATCTTGCAACCGAACGCGACGAACGAGAAGGACGGATTCGGGATACTCTGTACGATCTCTTTCTAGAAGGAAAAGCCGATGGTGCATTCGGTAAGAAAGCCATCTACGCCGATCCAACTTATCTAGAAGGCTATGTAGCCGGACTCAAAGAGCTTCCCTCCGACGAAGCGACTGGGGAAATTCAGTACGGCAATCCCTACAAACACTTTGCGTTTGGCTTTCTCGATACGCCTGACCCCACCACCTACAACGGTGGGTTCGACGAATTCTAGTTCTGGCTTACTTTCACATTGACTTGCTGGGGGTGAGACAACTTCACCCCTTGTTTCACCTCACTTCAGTCTATTTGCGTTCAAGGAACATCATGGCAACAACAACACTAAAACTGGTTAAGCCTCAAGTTGACTTTAATCTCTCTTCAACACCTGCACCGAACGAATTCGACTCCAAAGAGTTTGAAGCGGGACGAGAATCGTTGCCCTATCTGCAAATGCTCAACCATCAGGACTCAAGCCAGGCAGGGTTCTTCATCACTTCTGACAACATGGAAGCAGTAGGTTTTACTCCAACCGATGAGTGGACATTGCACTCCACTACTTTCCAAAATGGGCAAACCGTCGAAGGATTCCGTAGCTTGGTCGCCCGGTTTTTGATTCTCCGCAAATCCAAGCTCTTAATCTTTGACCGGGAAAGCGGTGAGTTTTTAAGCGAGTACAAGAAATCACTTTACGATCGCGCTGCGATGGTATTGAAGGTGCGTTACCTGGTCTACCTGGTGAATCAGCAAAAACAATTGCTGCACGAAACTCCGTTGTTATTCACAACCAAGGGTAGCGTCTGCGGCAGTTTTGGGGATGCGGTCAAGGATTTCCACAATGACATGAGTAAGGCGTATGGGGCAGCGACCGGAGCCAAAAAGCCGAGGGGAGAACGTTTCATGGCGCTGTCTGTGCTGGCGGTGCGGGTGCAACCTGAATTAAAAGGCGACAAGAAGAAATCCTGGGTCTGCTCGGTGGCAAGCTATGGCTCTCCCACATCGGAGAATTGGAGGTCATATTTTGTTGGATACGACGAAGCCGTCAAAGCAAAAATTCTGGCTGAGGTTGACGAATCGAAAGACTTTGGCGTATCCGAGCGAGAGTTTGAGGGACAGCAGAAATCATCTCAAATTCAGACTCACACTGAACCCGGCTTAGAACACGACAACGAACTAGCTTATGACCTTGATGAGGACTTCTAACTTCTGAAATTACAGCATCAACGACCGAGAGATAAACCTCTCGGTCACTTCATTTGAATCCAAATAACAATGAGCAAATTGACACTCGGAGACCACACATTCTCTACAGAAAGTCTCCATCCTGAATCACTTCGACTGATGGAGTTCATCATCGAACATCTAACCGACCTATCTACTAACCCGCGCACGGCTGGATTTGACGATAAGCATCTGGGCATCATGGCAGACATTCTGGGACAGTATGCTGCTATGCAATGTTTGTTGAAATATCGCGACTAAAGGAAACATAGAGAATATTCGGATGGCTTCAACGTTAGGTCTCCAGTGCCTTTGTTACCAGCCCTAAGCTCTCACCCAATTCAGTTTCTCCCACAATGTAAATGTCAATGTTGATTTCTCCAACTCGATACACTTTCAACTGATTTAAGTGTTGCTTGAGTGCCACAACTAGTTCTTGGTAACGGTTCGCGATCGCTTTTTCCTCATCTCCAAACCAGTCCTGTTCTGCTATTGCGGCTGAAAAGAAATCCTCCACCTCAATAACTTCAACCGAAGTGTCAACTAAATGCCCTGTTAACTTCAAAAGCTGTTTGTCTGTAAGTTGCTTGGATTGATTTTGCCACTGAATAATTTCAAACGGTGCATCCGTTTCGCTCATCCACAACAAATCCTGGGTTAGAGCTTGCAGAACCGCGATCAGGTTTGAGGTTGTTTCCTTCATGGCATTAAGTGAATCGGCAAGTCAAAAGCAGGCTGT
>CASBQE010000112.1 GCA_949127665.1 Synechococcales cyanobacterium PMM_0083 | reverse complement strand
GCGATCGCCATTCGGCTTGCCCAAGAGGGCTGCAACATTGCGATTAACTACCGTAAAAGTGTTGAAGAAGCTAAAAGCACAGAAGAATTGGCAATGCAAAATGCCTGCGGTCAGGTGGAAGGATGCGGAGTGCGATCGCTGCTGATCCAGGGCGATGTTTCCAAAGAGGAAGACATTCTGAACATAGTCAATAAGACGGTTGAGACGTTTGGTAGCCTCGATATTTTGGTGAACAACGCTGGCATTCAAAAAGAATGTCCTTCCCATGAAGTGACTGCGAAAGATTTTGATCAGGTCTTATCTATCAATCTGCGTGGCTCATTTCTTTGTGCTAGAGAAATGATTAAGCATTGCTTAAGCCACGATCGCCCCGGCATTATTATCAATATTTCCAGTGTTCATGAGGTGATTCCGCGACCGATGTATGCCAGCTACACCATTAGTAAAGGCGGCATGGAAAATCTGACGAAAACCTTAGCGTTGGAATATGCTTCACGCGGCATTCGGGTGAACGCGATCGCCCCTGGTGCTACCGTCACGCCGATCAATCAAGATTGGATCGATCATCCCGAAAAGAAGGCGATCGTCGAAAGCCACATTCCCATGGCACGAGCGGGCAGCGTTGAAGAGGTGGCGGCAGGTGTGGCATTCCTCGCTTCTGATGAAGCCGCTTATATCACGGGGCAAACCTTATTCATCGACGGTGGACTCACCCTCTATGCCGACTTTCGAGAAGCTTGGTCTGCCTAGGATGAGGCAATGCAGTGCAAACCTCTATTGGAGAAACAGCGATGAAAACTGATGTGATGCGTGAAATACGACAAAACTCAGGTTGGTTCATAGCGCTAGGGATTGTGATGCTGATCTTGGGCATTGCCGCGATCGTCGAACCTTTGATGGCAACGGTTGCTGTCGCCCGCGTCTTTTCCTGGATATTTTTAATTGCAGGGATTATTCGCATCATCTATGCCGTTCAATCTCGAAGCGATCGCGGTTTCTGGTTAAAGCTGGCGATTGGAATTCTCTATGTGACGACCGGAATCATATTGCTGAGCAACGTTTTTGGAGCTGCACTTACCTTGACCGTCGCCTTTGGGGCTGTCATTTTGGGTCAGGGAATCCTTGAGGTAATCGCAGCATTCAAGGCGCGTCCCGATCCCAACTGGGTTTGGACGTTGGTTAGCGGCTTATTGGCGATCGTGCTGGGGATTTTGATTTTTTATCAATGGCCGTTCGGTGCAGCTTGGTTGCTAGGCGTGTTCGTGGGGGTGAACTTGATGTTTACAGGCGTTTGGATGATTGTGATCCCTTTGCTGCTTCGGCGCACCCATCGAGCAGGCATTTAATTACGACATCATTCAGATTGAGTTTTTAGAGTTAATTATCAACCATTCAGGAGAGTATCCATGAGCGCAGAAGAGCAACGGCTGAAGCAAACCCGCACTGGCAAAGCCGATTGGTATAAATGGGGACCCTATTTAAGTGAACGCCAGTGGGGCACTGTGCGCGAAGACTACAGTTCTGATGGCAATGCCTGGAGTTATTTTCCCCACGATCATGCGCGATCGCGGGCATATCGTTGGGGCGAAGATGGGCTGGGCGGCATCACCGATAGTCACAGCTTGCTCTGCTTTACGCTGGCGCTCTGGAACGGCAAAGATCCAATTCTCAAAGAACGGTTGTTTGGCTTGACCAATAGCGAAGGCAACCACGGCGAAGATGTGAAGGAGTACTACTTCTACCTCGACAGTACGCCGACGCACTCGTACATGAAGTACCTCTACAAGTATCCCCAGGCAGAGTTTCCTTACGATGATTTAGTTGAGACGAATCGTAAGCGCGATCGCTATGAGTTGGAGTATGAGCTACTCGATACGGGCATCTTTGACGACGATCGCTACTTTGATGTGTTTGTCGAATACGCCAAAGGCGATACCGAAGATATTTTGATTCAAATCAGCATTGCCAATCGAGGAGCCGAGCCAGCGCCGCTTCATGTGCTGCCCACTCTTTGTTTCCGTAATACCTGGTCTTGGGCAGTGGGGGGTGCCAAGCCAGCATTTACGAAGATTGAAGGGACGGGCAACAGTGTCGTTCATGCCCACATCAACGATACCCTGCTAGATAAACACATCAAGGATTATTATCTCTACTGCGATGGGGTAGTTCCGCTGCTGTTCACGGAAAACGAAACGAACAATCAACGTCTATTTAACACGCCCAATGCCAGCCCCTATGTGAAAGATGGCATCAACAATAGCATCGTGCATGGACAGGAGAATGCCGTTAACCCAAGCAATATTGGCACCAAAGTTTCGCCCCATTACGACATCATGGTCGAGGCAGGAGAAACGAAGGTGATTCGCTTACGCCTGACAAACCATGCTCCGGCTGAGGTCGGCGATCCGTTTGGCACCTATTTTAATCAACAGTTTGCGGCGCGTTTGAAGGAAGCAGATGAGTTTTATGCCACGGTGATTCCACCAGCGGTTTTAGCAGATCGCGATCGCGCCAATGTCATGCGGCAAGCCTTAGCGGGGATGATGTGGACGAAGCAATACTTCTACTACGACGTGGATCAATGGCTGCGAGAGCGCAACGTCACTCCTTGGACACCTGCTGCCGAAAAGAAGCACATCCGGAACAATGATTGGTTCCATATGTATAACGATGACATCGTTTCCATGCCAGACAAGTGGGAATATCCCTGGTACGCGGCGTGGGATCTGGCGTTTCATGTGATTCCGATTAGTTTAATTGATCCAGACTTTGCCAAAGATCAGTTGATGTTGATGTTGCGAGAAGATTATCTACATCCGAATGGTCAAATTCCGGCGTATGAATGGAACTTTGGCGATGTCAATCCGCCCGTCCATGCGTTTGCAACTTGGGAAATTTACACCCGCGATCGCGAACGCAACAACGGTGAGGGCGACCTGGAATTCCTCAAATACGCCTTTTCCAAATTGCTGATCAACTTCACTTGGTGGGTCAATCGCAAAGATGAAGGCGGCAACAATTTATTTCAAGGTGGCTTCTTGGGTCTCGACAACATTAGCGTGTTCGATCGCAGTTCGCCCTTGCCCACGGGTGGTCATCTGGAACAAGCAGACGGCACCGCTTGGATGGTGTTCTTTAGTCAGCGGATGTTCCAAATTGCCGTTGAACTGGCACTCCACGACTCCCTCTACGAAGACCTTGCTATCAAGTTCTTTGAACATACGATGTGGATTTCGGGAGCAATGGATCGGATTGGTGAACATCAAGACGAATTGTGGGATGAAGCAGACGGCTTTTTCTATGATGTGCTGCGCTTGCCCGATGGCGACTCTACTCGCTTAAAGGTGCGATCGCTGGTGGGTTTATTGCCGCTAATGGCGGTTGCCGTCTTCCCCCATGAGGCGTTTGAAAAGCTGCCCCGCTTCAAAGCACGGGCACAGGAGTTTATCATGCGCCATCCTGAACTCACTCAAAATGTCCATTTACCCATCGCACCGGGTGTACGAGGACGGTTGATGTTGTCCATTTTGAATCAAGATAAACTGCGTCGCGTTCTGTCTAGAATGCTGGATGAATCCGAGTTCCTCAGCGATTATGGCATTCGCTCCCTCTCTCGTCATCATTTGGACAATCCCTACTACTTCTATCATGAAGGTCAGGAGTTCAAAGTTGGATATGTTGCGGGTGATTCCACCTCTGGGATGTTTGGCGGCAACTCCAACTGGCGCGGTCCGATTTGGATGCCCGTAAACCTATTGCTCATTCGATCGCTGCTGCAACTCTATACCTATTACGGCGATGGTTTCACCCTAGAATATCCTGCTGGGTCTGGTGAGTTTCTTACACTGTTTGCGATCGCTCAGTGCATCAGCGAACGACTCGTTAGCATTTTCCTCAAGGATGAATCCGGTCGCCGTCCAGTTTATGGCGCTGCCGAGAAGTTTCAAACTGACCCACATTGGCGCGATCTAGTCCTGTTCTATGAATATTTTCATGGAGATAATGGCGCGGGAATTGGCGCTAGTCACCAAACCGGCTGGACTGGCTGCATTGCCCGTATCATTCAGGCTTTGGGCTACTTTACGCCGGAAACCGTGTTGGATACTGCCACGCCTGGAGAGCTGGTAAAGCAAGTTGAATGAATCGTTGAGTTGTTAACACGATCGCAGTCGGGTCATGCCAATGCCTATCTATCCCACGCTTTACCAAATCAATACCCGCGTTTGGATCGCGTTGTTATCTAAACAGTTGAACCGTCCGGCAACTCTAGATGATATTCCTGATGCAGCCTTGGATGAAATCGCTAGTTTAGGGTTTGACTGGGTTTATTTCCTGGGGATTTGGCAAATGGGAGAAGCGGGGCGAACCGTCTCTCTGTCTAACCGAGAGTGGCTAGAGGAATATCGACTACTGTTGATTGATCTATGCGATGACGATGTGTGCGGCTCTTGTTTTGCTATCAAGAGCTACAGCGTCAGCGATCGCATGGGTGGAAGTGCGGCACTAACAAGACTGCGCGATCGCCTACATCAGCGTGGACTCAAACTGATGCTAGATTTTGTGCCCAATCACATGGCTCCCGACCATGCCTGGGTGCAAACTCATCCTGAGTTTTTTGTGCAGGGAACCGAGGAATTGCTGGCAAAAGAACCTCAAAACTACTGTCGAGTGCCCATGCCTACGGGCGAAATCATTTTTGCCTACGGACGCGACCCCTACTTTGCGGGTTGGCCCGACACGCTTCAACTCAACTATGGCAATCCCACTCTGCAAGCAGCCATGCTAGGTGAGTTGTTGACTATTGCTCGGCTGTGCGATGGCGTGCGGTGTGATATGGCAATGCTGATTTTGCCAGAAATCTTTGAGCCAGTTTGGGGGATGGCGATCGCGCCCTTCTGGCAACCTGCGATTCAAAAAGTACGTCAGCAGCATCCCGGCTTTGTCTTTCTAGCAGAAGTCTACTGGGATATGGAGTGGACACTGCAACAGTGTGGGTTTGACTATACCTATGACAAACGCCTCTACGATCGCCTGGAGGAACAACACGCCCAACCCGTGCGCGAACACTTCCATGCAGATTTGGACTATCAAGCCAAATCCGCTCGTTTCCTAGAAAACCACGATGAAGCCCGCGTTGCTGGAACTTTTCCCGCCGATGTCCATCGCGCTGCCGCCATCCTCACCTTTCTCAGCCCCGGTCTGCGCTTTTTTCACGCGGGGCAACTCGAAGGCTGGAAACATAAAATTTCGGTACATCTTCAACGAGGACCCACCGAACCGATTGATCAAGAACTCCACCTCTTTTATCGCAAACTGCTTGCCTGTTTGCGATCGCCAGTCTTGAGATCGGGCACTTGGCGACTGCTCAACTGCACCCCTGCCTGGGATGGCAACTGGACATCGAATGGGTTCATCGGCTTCACCTGGGAAGGTACAGAAAAACAACGCTTGTTGATAATCGTTAACTATGCGCCCCATCCGAGTCAGTGTTATGTGACTCTGCCCTATGACGATCTAGCGAATAAAACCTACTTTCTCAAAGATTTGATGAGTTCTATTGTTTATGATCGCCCTGGCGACAGCCTAATTTCAGGTCTTTATTTCGATATGCCGGAATGGGGCTACCACGTATTCGATATTCAACAATCCGTTTAAACACTCTCTGGAGAATGAGGTAACAGTCTCATGAATCAATCGGTTCAGAATGTATTAACTACTCGTGCCCGCTTAGGCGAAGGACCCGTTTGGAATGCTGATATTCAGCAACTTTTCTGGGTCGATATCTTTAATCATCGGGTTCACCAGTTTGACCCTGTCACCGGGCAAGATCGCTACTTTGATGTCGGCGATCTGGTGAGCGCGATCGCTCTAGCAGGTCGAGATCGATTGCTAATTGCCCTGCGCGATCGCCTCGCCTTTCTCAACATTCAAACAGGTGAAGTGACGACTCTGCATCAGATTGATTTTCCCTATCCCAACACTCGCTTAAATGATGGCAAATGCGATGCTCAGGGGCGGTTTTGGGTCGGCTCTATCAGCGAAGAACAAGGGCAAGCAGAGCTTTATCGCTACGATCTAGAGGGTTCACTACAGGTCATGGAAACTGGGCTAACGATTTCTAATGGATTAGGCTGGAGTCCTGATGGGGCAACGTTTTACTTAACCGATTCTGCCCAGCGCAAAATCTACGCCTATGACTTTGAAGCGGAAACAGGAACTATTCGCGATCGCCGAGTTCTGATTGACTTAACTCACGAGATTGCAGAACCCGACGGACTGGCGATCGACCAGCAGGGCAACATCTGGTCTGCACTGTGGAATGGCTGGGCTATTGCTTGCTTCAACTCCGACGGTCAGGAAATTTCGCGAGTCAAAGTGCCGATTCACCGCCCAACTTGCGTTACTTTTGGCGGCTCTAATCTGACAGACTTATATATTACTTCGGCATCTGTTGGGCTGAGCCAGCAAGAAATTAAACAAGGCTTTTTTGCAGGAGATTTGTTTCGCTTCTCAACTCAGGCGATCGGGTTGCCTACCCAACCGTTTTTGGGTTAACCCAGTTCTATTTACTCCAAAGATATTAAAGCTCAACAATCTGATAGTGTGTTTATGAACATAGAATGGATGACCATTTCACCTCAACAGGCTGCAAAGATCATTAAATTGTGAAAATCAGGCGTTCTCTAATTTCTGGCTTAATTTAAAGGGGGACAGCAATTCCTTACTCGCTAGGGAAAGCGATCGAATGGAAAAAACTAGGAACTTTATCACGGGTAATTGACCGTGAATCATTCATCATTGTAGAAGCATTATTATTAGATGAAATACTCCAATTATCATGCCAAGCAACAAAATAAGCAAACTTAGGGTTCTTGCTCATAGCCGTAAGATACTGCATATTGTCAACTTTATCATCTCCGCCAGGTCCCATTTCAGACATACCTATAATTTTTCCATAAGTGAGTGCATCGTCCTGCCATGCACTAAGCTCATCCGAATAATATGTTGGGGCAACAATATC
>CASBQE010000111.1 GCA_949127665.1 Synechococcales cyanobacterium PMM_0083 | reverse complement strand
TGGGTGTGCGTGATTATGCCCGGAAGTGTGGTTTTACTAAAGCGGTTATTGGCTTAAGCGGTGGGATTGATTCTGCGCTAGTTGCGGCGATCGCCGCAGAAGCCTTGGGCGCAGATAATGTCTTGGGTGTGCTGATGCCCTCGCCTTACAGTTCTGACCATTCTGTTAAAGATGCGCTGAAGCTAGCGGAAAACCTGGGCATTCATACGCAAACCCTGGCGATCTGCGACCTGATGACCGGATACGACCACACGTTGGACGCAATGTTCACCGGAACTGAGTTTGGCATCGCCGAAGAAAATATTCAATCTAGGATTCGCGGCAACTTGCTAATGGCGATCGCCAACAAATTTGGGCATCTGCTCCTATCTACAGGTAACAAATCTGAAATGGCAGTCGGTTATTGCACTCTCTACGGCGACATGAACGGCGGTCTTGCTGTCATCGCCGATGTTCCCAAAACCCGCGTTTACTCCATCTGTGAATGGCTGAACACAAGGACGAATGTCGAAGGGCGAATGTCGAATGATCATACTTTCACCTTGCCCCTCGCCCCAACTCCTTTAGAGACGCTACGCGAACAAAACTCAAAACTCAAAACTCAAAACTCAAAAGTTGAAATCATCCCCACCAATATCCTGACCAAGCCGCCCAGCGCCGAACTTAAGCCTGGACAGGTAGATCAAGACTCCTTACCTGCCTACGAAATTTTGGATGACATTTTGGCGCGACTCATCCAAAATCAGCAAACGCCCGACCAAATTGTGGCAGCGGGACATGATCCGGCGATCGTCAATAAAATCATCCGCCTTGTCTCCCGCGCCGAATTTAAGCGGCGGCAGGCTCCCCCCGTCCTCAAAATCACCGATCGCGCCTTTGGAGTAGGGTGGCGAATGCCGATCGCGAACCGCTGGTTATCTGAAACAACCGAGGCGAAACCTGCGATCGCTCCTTTGCAATCAAGCCTATCTAAATAGTAGTGATCTTTTCCGCCCTCCTGTGTACAAATGTGTATACATTAGGTTGTGGCGGATCAATGAGACCGTTATAGAACGATCGCACATCTCCGCAAACATGGGATTGATTTTGCCGATGCAGTTGTCGCAACTACCAAACTCTGATCAATGAAGCATCGAAAGCCCATATTCAGCAACAGCGTGAACCGCTAGAAGTTACGCTGCGACGAGTATTACGCGAATAGTTAGACCGGGTTGAAAAGTAACTTACCTTCTCTCTGAAAAGCGCGATCGCTTCTTGCAATTCTTAGAGTCAAGCGAAACCGACTTTGAGAAGCTTTGGTAAGCAAATTGTCTTAATAAGAAAGTGGTAAAGGGGTTAGGGGCACGATCTCAGGCGACTTGGGCATTGGCTGATTGTTTGCAGGCGCAGCCGAACGGGGTGAATCGCTCAAGCGGGTGGAGCGGTCAGGGGCGATCGCCACAGTTTGCGGCGACATCTTCGATGCATCGGGTTGCTTAAAAGAGACAGGCTTGAGCGCTGGCGCAGCCTTTCCGATGGAGAATCGCGCAGAACGAGGACGTTTCATTGTACCCGCCCGTGCCAACGGACTCTTTTGCTTCGGAGGACGACTTGCAACAACCGTTTCCAGGGTTTCCAGGGCAACAGGTTTTTTCTCATCCCCCGGTAGATCCACCACAATCAGATAACCCGCAAAGTTTTTGCCGCCCACCATTTGCAGTGCCTGCAAGATTTTGGGCATATCCGCATGAATCAACTTTCCTTTTTCGCTATAAAGCTCTTGGGCAGACAGACAGCCTAACGTGGGGTTCCAGTTATAGCTGTCGGGATAGTTTTTGTCTTTGCCTCTAAAAAAGTCGGCAGATTCGCCAGAGCCGTGAATCCGAAATAAACTGCGTCCCGCTTTGCCTGCCCAATAGCTTTGCTGGAGCGGACGATAGGTGCGCCATGACGAGGGCAATAGCGCTTGATACTGGTCTAAACTGCCGTTAAATGTTCCCGGTGTACCAGGGATAAATTGTTTGGCACCCGCTTCAAACGGCACAAATAGATTAACTAGGGGAAACTGCCCATAGGCGCGAAAAAACTCATCTTCTGCGGCGGGCACGACGCTCTCGATTCGGTAAATGCCCTGAGGCGTTTGTCCCCGTGTGAAATTCCAACTCAATCCATGAATCGACTCTAAGAGCAAAGGAACTGACCAAAGTTTGCCGTCTTGTCGCACCCATTGTCCCGTCCGATCTTTGAGGATGGCTCGACATAAAATCCGGCGATCGCGTCGGCAAAGGACGTAGAGATGAAGCTGATTATCTGCCACTTCCCACTTTAGTAAATCCTTCAGCGGCGGTAACGATTGAGCATCAGCGGAATGTGCAATATCCATTAGGGTGGTTTGCAGAACAACGTTGCTTGACCACTGAGGAAATCGAGATTTAGTTTTCTCTGCAAGGCGTTGCAGTTCGCTGGGCTGCATTCCCCCTTTTGCCAGGGAAGAAAGAGACTTGGCAACCCATTCAGGGTCTTGGCTCTGTTCAATAGTGTCTAAAAAGCGCTGTCCTATAGCGCTATAGAAGGTGGGATCGCCTAGATAAAGCTGGTTTGCCACCTTCATTGCCATATCCACCGTGCGAGTTTGGGCATCGGTTAGCCCCGATCGCACCGTCATTGCCAAAATCTGATTCAGCGCTTCGACCACAAAGGGCTGTTTGGGTTCGACGATCGCGGTCGTCCACAGCAAATGCTTCCAGTGTTGCTCCTGTTCTGCCTCAACCGGAAACTGCTTAAAATCGTAATTTTCAGGGCGAATTTGACGCTCTTGCTTCTGGCGCTGCAAAATCCGAGCGGTGGAGGTTGCCTGCACTTTCTCTCGTTCATTCGGAGACGCGCTGATGCTGCGCGCATTGGAACGATCCGCAGGTTTGAGCGTCAATCCACCCAAAACGAGCAAGCTAACTAACGCGATCGCTTCAACTTTTTTGCGAGTTGAAATAACTTGCCACTGGAATAAAAAGCGTCTCATGTCCAAATGCTAAGACTCACAAGAAGGTACAACAACTTTAAAGAAGGGTTCCCTATTTTCTAACATTCCTAAACCTTCTAGCCAACTTCACCCAAAACGGATTAAAAACTAAAAAACTTGACTCGAAACAGTTTGCGCGTGCAGGAACATCCACTGCACTTTGGAATTCTTTATAAAGATAGTCACTGTGGTACTATCTGGGTGGCTAATCAGGCATATGGTGACGAACTAGCCCTTTTTGGTGGTGGAGGAGATGACAGGCGTGCAAAATAATATGTCGGCAGGTTCCCAAAACTCCCAGTTGCAGCGGAGCCAGCCTGAACCGATTCGTGTGGGAGTGGTTGGAGTTGGCAATATGGGGCAGCACCATACTCGTGTCCTTAGTATGCTCAAGGATGTTGAGTTGGTTGGTGTTTCCGACATTAACATGGAGCGCGGCATTGATACCGCTAGCAAGTATCGAGTTCGTTTTTTTGAAGACTATCGCGATTTGCTGCCTCATATTGATGCGGTGTGTGTGGCAGTGCCAACGCGCCTGCACCATACTGTAGGGCTAGCCTGTCTGCAAGCGCGTGTGCATGTGTTGATTGAAAAACCGATCGCCGCCAGCATTATCGAAGCGGAATCGTTGGTGAATGCAGCGGCAGAATCGCAGTGTATTCTTCAAGTGGGACACATTGAGCGCTTTAATCCTGCGTTTCAAGAACTTAGCAAGGTATTGAAGACGGAAGAGCTGTTGGCGTTAGAAGCGCATCGCATGAGTCCCTACAGCGATCGCGCCAATGATGTGTCCGTTGTGCTAGATCTGATGATTCACGACATTGATTTATTGCTGGAACTGGCAGCGGCTCCGGTGATCAAGCTGACCGCTAGCGGTAGTCGCGGTTCTGGAGGTTCTAGCTATTTGGATTATGTGACCGCCACGCTAAATTTTGCCAACGGCATTGTGGCAACGCTCACCGCCAGCAAAGTCACCCATCGTAAAATTCGCCGGATCGCCGCTCACTGTAAAAACTCGTTAACTGAAGCTAATTTTCTGAATAACGAAATTTTGATTCATCGTCAAACCACTGCAAACTACATGACTGAGTATGGTCAGGTTTTGTATCGGCAGGATGGATTGATTGAAAAGGTGCATACCAGCAACATTGAACCGCTGCACGCCGAACTAGAGCATTTTGTCAGTTGCGTTCGGGGTGGCGATCAGCCCTCAGTCGGCGGTGAGCAGGCATTGAAAGCGTTGCG
>CASBQE010000110.1 GCA_949127665.1 Synechococcales cyanobacterium PMM_0083 | reverse complement strand
TTCTGAGAATCGTTTGGTTGCGTCATAGAAGGTGACACCAAAATAGTAGACTGACGAAGGACTGAGACGAATCACCCAAGGAAACCCGATGAGTGCAGAACTTGACCCGACAACGTTGATGAAAAAGCAAGTTGGAACCGCCGCTGCTGCAATGGTGAAATCTGGTTCTATTGTAGGACTAGGAACCGGGTCAACCGCCGCATTTATGATTCAGGCATTAGGCGATCGCCTCAAATCGGGCGACCTGACGGATATTCAAGGCGTGACCACTTCATTTCAAGGGGAAGTGCTGGCGCGGGAATGCGGCATTCCACTCACGACGCTCGATATGATTGACGGGATTGATATTGCGATCGATGGTGCTGATGAAGTCGATCCCGATCTGAACCTGATTAAAGGGGGCGGTGCTGCCCATACTCAAGAAAAGCTGGTAGAAGCCTTTTCTAAAGAATTTATCGTAATTGTAGACAGCGGCAAGCTGGTGGATAAGCTGAATTTGAACTTTTTGCTGCCTGTGGAAGTGATTCCCAAAGCCTTGAACCCGGTGACAAAGGCGATCGAGCGCCTAAACGGCAAAGTGACGCTCCGAATGGGCGTAAAAAAATCGGGACCTGTGGTCACCGATCAGGGCAATTTGATCTTGGATGTGAAATTTGCCAATGGCATTGACGATGCCGTGGCGCTCGAAAAAACGCTTAATAATATCCCTGGGGTGCTAGAAAATGGCTTGTTCGTCAACATGGTAGACCTTGTGCTGGTAGGCGAAGTGATTGATGGTCAGCCCACTGTACGTGAAATTAAACGCTAAATTAGGAAGCAGGTTTCAGGTTTCGGGGTTTAGATTCATACCTGTTTCCTGTTCCTTGTTCCTTGCCCCTGACCCCGCACCCCTATGCTTTACCGACGTTTTGGACGGACTGAATTACAAATGCCTGTGTTCTCTTGCGGGGGAATGCGATATCAATATAAATGGCAAGATGTAGCACTGAAAAATATTCCAGCGGACAATCAGGTGAATTTGGAGGCAACGATCGCGCGATCGCTGAATGTCGGCATCAACCACATCGAAACGGCACGGGGCTACGGCAGTTCAGAACTACAGCTTGGGCAAGTGCTGCCTCAGTTTCCTCGCGAAAAACTAATCATTCAAACCAAAACGTCCCCGAAAGAGAATGTTAAAGAATTTCGCAAGACCATAGAACAATCCTTGGCTTACCTGAAGCTGGACTATATTGATCTATTCGGGATGCACGGGATTAATACTGATGAGATTTTGCACTGGGCAGTCCGTCCCGGTGGCTGCATGGATGTGATTCGCGATATGCAGCAGCAGGGCAAAATCCGTTATGTTGGGTTTTCCACCCACGCCGCCGATCCGCAGGTGATTGTCCGCGCTTGCGAAACCGGGCAATTCGACTATGTGAATTTGCACTGGTACTACATTAATCAGGGCAACTGGGCTGGGGTTGAAGCCGCCACTCGTCAAGATATGGGCGTGTTCATCATCAGCCCATCTGACAAAGGGGGAATGCTCTACAGCCCACCTCAGCGCTTGGTCGATCTCTGTGCGCCGCTTAGCCCGATTGTTTTCAATGATTTATTTTGCTTGAGCCACCCACAAATTCATACGCTCAGCGTCGGTGCGGCGCGACCTCAAGATTTTGATGAACATTTGAAGACATTGGCATTGCTCGATCGCGCCGATGAAGTGCTACCACCGATTTTGCAAAGGCTAGAAGAAGGCGCGATCGCACGATTGGGTGAAGACTGGTACAAAACCTGGCATACAGGATTGCCTACGTTTGATCAAACACCGGGACGGTTGAATATTCCAGTGGTTCTGTGGCTGTGGAACCTGGCGATCGCCTTCGACCTGACTGAATATGCCGCCATGCGCTACAACCTGCTGGGTGAGGCAAGCCACTGGTTTCCTGGTGCCAAGGTCGATCAAGTCGATCTGAACGTGCTGAAGCCTTACCTAAAAAACAGCCCTCATGCGGACAAAATTCCTGCCATCCTGCAACAAACCCACGACTTGCTGAGTGGAAAAGTTGTAAAGCGCTTGTCCCAGTCTTAAAGTTGTTGTTAGTCCAACATCCCGATTGTCTCTGTAATTTTAGTGAGTGCTTTCTCCTAGCACTTCATCAAAGCTTATAAGTCGCCACGAGTAAAGCCTGTTAATAAAGTTTATGTGAAGCTGAAATACAAATACATCCAAAGTAAGACTTTATTCGTAAAGCACCACAGCAAGATAGTCTAAGTAATTTTGCTTAGCCAATACTCCTAGCAGTGTAACTGGCAAGGTCGCAGTTACCGGACTTCAAAGGGGCGAGTCGCTGGTGGGCATTGAGTAATGCTCGATCATGGCGTTGACTGATCGAAATCACTCGCTTACCCCAACACAATCAAACAGATAATTCCTCACTATCACCTCAGCAGGCGGGCGATCGGGACTTGAGGTTTGCGACAATCGCAATATAGAGATTGACTATTCCGAGCAAGTTTCAGTCCCGGCGATCGAGATTGGAGGTTTGCGACGATAACCGGGCGATCTATTATCGATTTTTGGGTAGTTCCCTAAAGATAAGCATGGTTGAAACTCCCTGTTAGCGTCAATTTCATCGATTTGTGCCGTGTGAAAGCTGAAACTATTTGCCCATGAGATAGCCCAGAGTGCCGATTATTTCGTTAATGTCTTGGCTTTGTAGCTGCAAAGGCATGAAAAAAGCCAACATACTTTAGGTTTGCAAGGTTGACTCTAAGCTCTGAAAGCTTTGCATGAAAGGAGTTGTGTCTATCCTTACCTAAATAGGACTACCCTACTTTGAACTACCACATAGTTACATTGCAGGTCCATCGTGCCTTTTGGGATCTTTTTTTTGCTTTTTAGCCCCGTCAGATTCCGCTTTCGGTTTTTTAGATTCTTTGTTGGTTTTCTTTTCTTTTGCCATGTCAGATCTCCACTTTAAGTTTGTTCAATCTAATCGATTTTTTTGGATTTAGCGACCTCAATAGTGTAGAAGTTACGCATTGAAGGTTTAGAGCGTTGTCCTCACAACTAATTTCCTGGTGCTAGGCGATTAATTTAGACTGGTCACAGTTCCCTTCATTTGTCAATGCCTAAGTCCTGTCAAAGTTAAATGTATGGATCGTGAAAAGAGTCCAGTAAGATTAAAAGGGTTTTTAAGCGATCTCCAGAACAAAAACTGTTCTTCTATATTTTCTATGTTCTTTAGAAGTTCTAAATTGTTTAGCCTAGACTGTTCAGTGAGAATATCATTCATTGGTTTTACAGTTTCGTATCAGGAAAACGTTAGAGTGATACAAGCAAATGGATAAAGGTATCTGTTACGCTCTATACTCAGTTATTTTCCAGCTCGATTTCCCGCTTACTGTTCCAATGCCGAGTAACTATCGGCTGCATTCTGAGGAGAAAGTAATTTATGCCGCAGCTTGAGGCTAGTGCCGCAATCGACTTTCGGAGCGAGTCTTACCAAGACGCTTACAGTCGAATTAACGCAATTGTAATTGAGGGTGAACAAGAAGCCCATGAGAACTACACAAAGCTAGCCGACTTCCTTCCTGACAGTAGGGATCAGTTGCATAGTCTAGCAAAGATGGAAAGTCGCCACAAGAAGGGCTTTGAAGCGTGTGGAAGAAACTTGAGTGTGACTCCAGATATGGAGTTTGCCAGCCAGTTTTTCTCCCAACTGCATCGCAATTTTCAAGATGCTGCTAGCCAAGGCAACATCGTCACTTGCCTGCTGATTCAATCGCTGATTATTGAATGTTTTGCGATCGCAGCGTACAACATTTACATTCCAGTAGCCGATGACTTTGCGCGAAAAATTACTGAAGGCGTTGTTAAGGACGAATATAGTCATCTGAATTTTGGGGAAGAATGGCTCAAGGCTCATTTTGAAGAATCAAAAACAGAATTAGAAGCCGCCAATCGGCAAAACCTTCCCATTGTTTGGCAAATGCTCAATCAAGTTGAAGATGATGCTCATGTTCTTGGAATGGAAAAAGAAGCATTAGTCGAAGACTTTATGATTCAGTATGGCGAAGCGCTCAGCAATATTGGTTTTACAAACCGAGATGTGATGCGCCTATCGGCAATGGGCTTAGCAGCAGTTTAGTTAGAGTGATGTTGGAGATGGGCGATCGCCCATCTCCAACACCGCTTTTTACCATTCAATCCTTAACTCAATTCAGTATTTTTATTTTGATTGATTTTTAAAATGTATCCGTGTGATTGATCTATATATTTAGTCACTGAGTTCAGGTAGCTTTCATTATAAATAGCCAAACTTACATGTAATCTGATATACCTTGACTCATGCCGCCGTTTTATAAGTTTTCTATAATACTGAAATCTTAACGGTTCATTTCTACCCACAATTACCCTCAAGAAAAACTGTATAGATGTTTGGTCTTATCGGTCACCTTACCAGCCTAGAACATGCTCAATCCGTGGCGAATGAACTAGGCTATCCAGAATATGCCAACCAAGGACTCGACTTTTGGTGCAGCGCTCCACCCCAAATTGTGGATGACATTACCGTCACAAGTATTACCGGACAGAAGATTTACGGTAAGTATGTAGAATCCTGCTTTTTGCCAGAAATGCTAGCCAATCGTCGGATTAAAGCCGCCACCCGCAAAATTATTAATGCGATGGCTCATGCTCAAAAGCATGGCATCGATATCACAGCATTGGGCGGCTTCTCTTCCATCATTTTTGAAAATTTTAATTTACAACAAATTCAACAGGTGCGAAACATCAAGCTGGAGTTTGAACGGTTTACTACCGGAAATACCCACACGGCGTACATTATTTGTCGCCAGCTTGAACAATTGGCTCCTACGTTAGGCATTGAACTTTCTAAAGCGACGGTTGCTGTTTGTGGAGCAACTGGAGACATTGGCAGTGCGGTTTGTCGCTGGCTGAATGAGCGTACAGATGTTGCCGAGATCCTTTTAATAGCTCGCAATCAAGAGCGGCTGCACGACCTCCAAGCGGAGTTAGGGCGCGGCAAAATTATGGATTTGACCGATGCTTTGCCTCAGGCAGACATTATTGTTTGGGTCGCTAGTATGCCTAAAGGCGTTGAAATTGACCCAGCCACATTAAAGCAACCTTGCTTGTTAATTGATGGCGGTTATCCTAAAAATCTGGCAACTAAAGTGCAAAGACCCGGAGTTCATATTTTGAATGGGGGAATTGTGGAGCATTCACTGGATATTGACTGGAAAATCATGAAAATTGTCAATATGGATGTACCGGGTCGTCAACTCTTCGCCTGCTTTGCAGAATCAATGCTGCTGGAATTTGAAAAGTGGTATACCAACTTTTCTTGGGGACGCAATCGCATTACTGTAGAAAAAATGGATCAAATTGGTCACGCCTCGATAAAGCATGGCTTTAGACCATTACTAGACTCTTAGAAATTGAACCTGATGAATCTGTCAAGGTTGATGAGATGATGAAGTAGTAAAGCTCGAAAGCAGATTTTGCTTCTTTCGCTCTTTAGCATTTTTAAATTGAAACTTTCTTCTATTCCAAATCCAAGTTTCATCTATATTTTCTATTGTCTTGATTGACTATGGCGACGACTGAACGCAAACCAATTCTTTTAGATTTTGAGAAGCCTTTGGCGGAATTAGAGTCTAGGATTGTTCAAATCCGGGAACTTGCAGAGCAGAATGACGTTGATGTGTCGGGTGAGATCCGTCATTTAGAGTCAAGGGCTGTGCAGCTTCGCCAAGAAATTTTTAGTAATCTATCTCCGCTGCAACGTTTGCAGGTTGCTCGTCATCCTCGTCGCCCTGGCACGTTGGACTATATCCAAGCAATGACTGATGAGTGGATGGAACTGCATGGCGATCGCGGCGGATTTGATGATCCGGCAATGGTGGCGGGGGTCGCTCGATTTGCGGGTCGTCCAGTTGTGATGCTAGGTCAGCAGAAGGGGCATGATACTAAAGACAATATCACTCGAAACTTTGGCATGGCTTCCCCTGGTGGTTACCGCAAAGCCCTGCGATTAATGGAACACGCCCATCGCTTCGGGATGCCAATTTTGGCTTTTATTGACACTCCAGCCGCATGGCCTGGGTTAGATGCAGAAGCCTTTGGTCAGGGTGAAGCGATCGCATTCAACTTGCGAGAAATGTTTCGGTTTGAAGTTCCGATTATTTGCACGGTGATTGGCGAGGGCGGCTCTGGCGGCGCATTGGGAATTGGAGTCGGCGATCGCCTACTGATGTTTGAACATTCCATCTATAGTGTGGCTCCACCCGAAGCCTGTGCAGCTATTCTTTGGCGGGATGCTGCCAAAGCTCCTCAAGCGGCAGACGCGCTCAAAATCACCTCTACCGACCTCAAAGCTTTAGGCATTATTGACGAAATTTTGCCAGAGCCGATTGGTGGTGCCCACGCCGATCCACTGACTGCAGCAGATACTTTAAAAACCTGTTTAATTAAGCATTTAGATGAACTCAGCCGAATGACCATCCAACAGCGCCAAGATCTACGCTATCAAAAGTTTCGGGCGATCGGTGTATTTACAGAACGATCTGCCTAAGCAAAAAGTTGTCTCAACACAATTCACGAGTTTGAGTGGTATACTTGCTAAGTTACATTTGTTTACAAATTTCTTATTTTTCATAGGATTACCTTCTGTGAAAGAGCTTTTTCGTTCCTTCATGACGCAACGGTTACTTGGGAGATTTCGACGGTGCTTTAGCCAAGCTGTTCTTGGTCAACCAAGCCCCATGCTTAAGCCGAAAACTATTACTCTCCGGCTGGACCTTCATGTCAAACCCCGTAACCTGTCACTTGATAAATTTCATCTATTTCTAAGCAGTGGTTCATGCTCTGCCAATGACTTTGCCCCAAGCTAGAAGTGTTTGAAACGGTTAACTGAACAGCCTTTACATGACGTTAGGATATTTAGTATTTGATCATGCTTCAAGAACGGCGTGCCTTGATTACTGGGGCAAGTAGTGGAATTGGTAAAGCAACGGCTCTGGCGTTTGCAGAAAGTGACATTCATGTTGCCCTAGTCAGTCGTAGTCAAACCAAACTAGAAGAAGTTGCCAAAGCGGCTATGGACTATGGTGTGACCGCAAAAGCTTATTCTGTGGATTTGGCAGATGTGGCTCATGTAGGGGAACGAATTGCCGCGATCGCTGAAGATTTTGGGGCGATCGATATTCTGGTTAATAACGCTGGGATGGGTTATACAGGGGCGCTTCAAGACACGCCTCTTGCAGATTGGCAAACGATTTTAGACCTCAACCTGACTAGCGTATTTCAGTGCATTCAAGCAATATTACCTGGAATGCGCCAGCGTCACCGAGGAACCATTATCAACATTGCATCTGTTGCAGGTCATCAAGTGTTTCCAAATTGGGGCGCTTATTGCGTCAGCAAGTTTGGCTTGGTGGCACTCTCCAAAACACTCGCGATCGAAGAACGAGCCAAGGGTATTCGAGTCGTCACAATTTCTCCCGGTTCTGTCAACACGCCGATTTGGGATACTGATACTGTTCAAGCCGATTTTGATCGATCGCAAATGTTGACACCCGAAATTGTTGCCCAGTCGGTTCTCTACACTGCTCTTTTACCAGAGCAAGCAGTTGTAGAAGAGATGCTGCTCATGCCTAACGCTGGTACATTCTAGTTTTCTGCGGGCTAGATTTGATAGCAACAGTTTACTCCGTTGATTTATCCACCCTTATGTCGTCACACTCTGACTCAATTATGACTACTGCTTCTTCCAACGGTTCCAACAGTGACTCAACCCGCGTTGTTGCTGAAATCCCCAAAAATCTAGAACTTCGTCCTGATCGGAATACCTTAGATGGTGCTCAAGAAGCAAAACTGCATGTTCCGTCGGATGAACAACACGACGAGATGCAGCAAGCAGTGAAAACCATGCTGCTAGGCGTAGGTGAAGATCCAGAACGAGAAGGCTTGCTCAAAACGCCAAAGCGAGTTGCTGAAGCAATGCGGTTTCTAACCAGTGGCTATCACCAGTCTTTAGAAGAACTTGTGAATGGAGCGATCTTCAACGAAGGTCACAACGAGATGGTTCTAGTACGTGATATTGACGCTTTTAGTCTGTGTGAACACCATATGCTGCCATTTATGGGCAAAGTTCATGTTGCTTATATTCCTAACCAAAAAGTGGTGGGTCTCAGCAAACTAGCACGGATTGTAGAAATGTATTCTCGCCGCTTGCAGGTACAGGAAAGGCTAACTCGTCAAATAGCAGAAGCAGTTCAGTTGATTTTAGAACCGCAGGGTGTGGCAGTGGTGATGGAAGCAAGCCATATGTGCATGACAATGCGGGGGGTACAAAAACCTGGCGCTTGGACAGTAACCAGTGCCATGGTGGGCGTGTTTCAAGAGCAACAAAAAACTCGCGAAGAATTTTTGAATTTAATTCGCCATAAACCAGCATTTTAGACAAATTTGGCAGTTGAAAGTTTTTCAATTTTAGGGGAGCTAGAAATTCAAATCTGGCTCCTTTCGTTCATCGTAAAATTACGTTGACATTTAGCCTTCCAAATCACCGTCTCCTGCCGAAGCTGCGACCACTACCAAAGCCAGATCTGGAGGGCTGACGGTAGCTAGGGGTGTTGCTACGGCGCAAAGTATTAGTGCCAAAGCCTGCTCCTGTGGAGCGATCGCCTCCAGTGGTGCGTCGTTGGCTAGCAGTCGGCGTTCTCAAGTTACCCGTCGAGCGTACTGTTTGGCGATTGCGAACCGCTGCTGGAGGTGCATTATAGCGCTGTTGATAGCTGCTGACTGCCTGGTTATAATTGCCACCATAGCCGCCATAGCCTCTGATGCCACCGGGCTGATAAATAGGCGGAACGTAGTATTGAGGTCTGAACAGCAAACTGCCGATCGCCTGACCTGCCAGAGCACCTGCAAAGGGCGACCAAAAACTTGATTCTTGTCGCACAACCACTCGTTCCGTTTGCCCTGTTTGCGGATTGGCTTGCTCTTCAGTCACGTTATGCACGTAGTCAATTTTGAACTCTTTTTCAACGTGCATCGAAGCCTGATTGTTTTCCAACTTCAGGTAGTTCTTCTGTCCCTTTGAGATTTCTTCATCGGTCAGTTGAGCCATTTGCAGGTTGGTGGTGCGATAGGCGGAAGAATCACCCGGCTTTGTATCCAGCAGCATGACGGTATACTCACCATCGGCATCGTTATAGGTTGCCTGCTGCACGGGATATTGCCCATTGCTTAACCGATTTTTGGGCGCGTTGGCAGTCTGAGCAGAGCTTGACGATGAGCTATTCTGAGTTGGACTGCCGCCACAGGAAACAGTCGTCACTGCCATCGTTAAAATCATTGCATACACGAGAAATCGACGGAGCATGTTCATAGTAGGAAAGCAGTTGAGAGTATAAATAGCAAATTCAAAAAGTAATAGTTACAGGTGAAAAATGAACCCAAGCGATCGCTGATTTGCAACCTCTAATTCATTCGTAACGCCAATTCATTACAACGGAATTAACTCAGGGAAATGGAGCAGTAGCTGATCAGAGGTCAACTCGTCACCCAGTTGAGCCGGAGAAAAGTGAATCTGCACGGCGCGCAATCTATCTTGATAGTGCAGATTAGTTAATGCCTTTAGAGCCGTTTTTAGAGCGCTGATATTAGAAAGGTCAGTTTCCAAGGCAGGAGTGTCGCCCTCATAGGCAACGGTCAGCATCACAATCAGGTTTTGAGTAATGGGCACCGAAAAAACGTCGCTGGGTTCTTCTAAACCCTCTACCTCAGTGCCGCTGTGGTAACGCTGGGCAGAATCGGTAAATAATTCTTCAACAAAGTCACCTGCTTCCCCTTCATCCCAAAAAACATCCCCCTCATTTGACACCGACTGCCAGTAAACATCATATTGCAGGAGGCTTTGGCAAATTTCCGCCAGCCCTTCACCAAACGCCTGAATATCTCCATCTGCATCTATGGCATGGCGCGCAGAACTGTTGAGCACCCCTAGTAAAGGAGCCACTTCCTTGCCAGCCAACTGCAAAAATAGGCGAAAAACGACAAAGCGAGTTTTGCCTGTCATTTGATTAAAGCGATCGCCCAGGGAACCCATCCTTGCAGCCTCCAATGTATGACCCGATCAGTCATTTCACAATCTATAGTTCTACTTTAAATCACTCTCTTCAAGAGTCTTCAGGTAGATACTCGACAATTATTGGAGAGATTGCCGTATAAGGGCGGCGGCGAGTGGCGAGTGGCGAATGGCGAATGACAAACTCAAAACTCAAAACTCAAAACTCAAAACTCAAAATATCTCCTAGGTCAACGCTACGCGAACAAAACTCAAAACTCAAAACTCAAAACTTCCTGCCTTATCCCAATCGAGCCAAGATTCCCAGTAGTCGCTTGCTTTTTGGGGTTAGGAGAGTTCGGCGATAGGCATCGGCGGCTTTTTTGATTGCCTCTGCTTGAGTAGGATAGGGATGAATCACCGTAGACAATTTGCTGAGTCCAATTTTGGCGGTGATGGCGAGAGTAATTTCGCTGATCAAGTCTCCGGCATGAGCGGCAACGATAGTCGCGCCCACAATTTTATCGGAGCCGCGCTTGTGCAGGATTTTGACAAAGCCATTGGTTTCGCCATCCGCGATCGCCCGATCAACAGCATTAAAGGGAATGTGAATTATGTCTACCTCAAGTCCTTTGGCGATCGCTTCTTGCTGATACAAACCGACATGGGCAATTTCAGGCGAAGTATAGGTACTCCAGGGCATGACTAAATCACTGAGTTTCGAGCGTCCGATGCCAAAGGGAGAAAAGAGCGTATTTTTAATCACGATCCGGGCGGCAGCATCGGCAGCATGGGTAAATTTCCAGTCCATGCAAATGTCACCAGCGGCGTAGATAGTGGGGTTGGTGGTTTGCAGGTAGTCGTTTACCACCACGCCTTTGTGGGGATCGTAGTCCACGCTAACCTGCTCTAAGTTCAGCCCTTCCACGTTGGGCGATCGCCCTGCCCCAAGCAGAATTTCGTCTACGGTAATGTGCTCTGACTGACCGTTTCTGGTGAAGTGTAGCACTTTGCCATCGTCGGTTTTTTCCACCTGCTCAAGCTGCGAGTCAAGTTGAAGCTGAATGCCTGCTTGAATGAAGACCTGCTGAATAATTTCGGCGGCATCGCTATCTTCGCGATCGAGCAGATGCCCATTTTTGTGAAACAGCACAACCTGAGTTCCCAAACGCTGAAAGGTTTGCGCCAGTTCACAGCCAATGGGACCACCGCCAATTACGGCGAGTCGAG
>CASBQE010000109.1 GCA_949127665.1 Synechococcales cyanobacterium PMM_0083 | reverse complement strand
GGTCTTCGGGGTGGCGATCTCGTGCCCAAAATGCAGCCAAGTTAAACAATTCCTGAAGCTGCTGAAAATCGACTTGAGAACGGCGATCGCAAAACTGAATCTTTCTACAATCCATATTCCTATATATTTAACGATGCTATTTAGACTACAAGAAGCATTTCGTTGAAAAATGAGTCCTTTGATGCAGAAATCTTTGTCTCTTCTAAAGGACTTAGGTCTTCTTGGTAAAACTTACGCGCCTGATTGCACACACGCAACGTTACAATACAATGCGAGGTCTATATGATGGTTGATTGCATTGCAACTGCCGCCAAAGCCTCAGACATTGGTACAAGTTGCCTCCTCAAGATACCTATTCTCATTCAAATATTCTGACTGGCAATCCTAGCTAGCATGACCCATTCCCCCAAACGTAATTCTCAACTAAACCGCGATCGCACCAGTCGCACAAACCGCCGATCTCAACCTCCTCGGCAGCGGTCTATTTGGGTCTTGCTCGTCTTGCTATTGCTATGGAGCTTATGCCTAGGAATTGGGTTAGCACAAGCCATAGAGCCACTCAAACCCCCAGCCATTCCTTTTCAAGAACGGGATTCAACGGCTCAACTTGCAGCACCGTCTGATGCAAAGCCCGCTACCACGACTCCGGCGATCGGCACGGTAGATGTGGTTCCAGAGCGCTACAAACTAGGGCAACAGCTTTACCTAGAAAATTGCGCCACTTGCCATCTTGGTTTGCCGCCTGCGGTGATGCCCACTCAAACTTGGCGATCGCTGCTGCAAGATGCCAATCACTACGGGGTGACCATCAAACCGCTGGGAAATCCCGAAGTCCAGATTGTTTGGAAATATCTGCGAGACTATTCTCGTCCGCTTGGTGCAGAAGAACCAGTGCCATATCGGGTTTACCAGTCTTCCACCTTTAAATTGCTGCATCCGCGAGTTAAGTTTCCCGAACGGGCAAGCCTTATTACCTGCATCTCTTGTCATCCCGGAGCCGGAACCTACGATTTCCGCAGCCTCAGCGCCGAGTGGCAGAATGCACCGTAACGGTTAGGGTTGAATTTTGAGGGTCTTCGACTCGTCAAAATTTTCCTAATGGAACACGCGCCTTGTGATTACAAACTTATAAATTTGCCACCATTCCGCCATGTTAAAAATGTTGCTGGGCGACCCGAACACACGGAAGCTCAAAAAGTATCAGCCGATTGTGACCGAAATTGCTCTGTTTGAAGCAGACATTCAACCCTTATCAGACCAGGATCTAAAAGGGAAAACCGTTGAGTTTAGACAGCGAATTGAAAAAGGTGAATCCCTAAATGATTTGCTGCCCGAAGCCTTTGCAGTCGTCAGAGAAGCCGCCAACCGAGTTTTAGGAATGCGCCACTTTGACGTGCAAATGTTAGGCGGCATGATTTTGCACGAAGGGCAGATTGCCGAAATGAAAACGGGGGAAGGCAAAACCCTAGTCTCTACCTTGCCTGCATATTTGAATGCGATCGCCGGGAAAGGGGTGCATGTCGTTACCGTCAACGACTATCTAGCCCGCCGCGATGCCGAATGGATGGGTCAAGTTCACCGCTTTTTGGGCTTGAGCGTGGGGCTGATTCAGCAAACGATGACCCCAGAAGAGCGCAAGAAAAACTACGCCTGTGACATTACCTATGCCACCAACAGCGAACTAGGGTTTGACTATTTGCGCGACAACATGGCGACCTCGATTCAAGATGTGGTGCAGCGTCCGTTTAACTATTGCGTGATTGATGAAGTCGATTCAGTGCTGATTGACGAAGCCCGCACACCGCTAATCATTTCAGGGCAGGTCGACAACCCTAGTGAAAAATATCTGCAAGCGTCTCAGGTAGCGGCTCAACTGGTTCGCCAAGTTGATGAAGATGACACCGCAGGACACTATGAAGTGGATGAGAAGCAGCGGAATGTGCTGCTGTCGGATGAAGGCTTTATTCAGTCAGAGCAAGTTTTAGGCGTGACAGATCTATTTGATCCTAAAGATCCCTGGGCGCACTATATTTTTAATGCGATTAAAGCGAAAGAACTGTTCATTTTAGATGTGAACTATATTGTTCGGAATGACGAAGTGGTAATTGTGGATGAGTTTACGGGGCGAGTGATGCCGGGTCGTCGCTGGAGCGATGGATTGCATCAGGCGATCGAAGCCAAAGAGCGGGTGGAAATTCAACCCGAAACGCAAACCCTGGCAACGATTACCTACCAAAACTTCTTTCTGCTCTATCCCAATCTTGCAGGCATGACGGGCACCGCAAAAACCGAAGAAGCGGAACTGGGCAAGATTTACAATCTGGAAGTGACCACAATTCCAACCAATCGCTCCAACATTCGCCGCGACCAGTCGGATGTGGTGTACAAAACCGAAGATGCCAAGTGGAACGCGATCGCGCTGGAATGTGCTGAGATGCATCAAGCCGGTCGCCCGGTTCTCGTCGGCACCACCAGCGTTGAAAAATCTGAGTTACTAGCTCGTTTGTTAGTAGAAGTCAACACACCGCACAACTTGCTTAACGCCAAACCCGAAAACGTGGAGCGGGAATCGGAAATTGTGGCGCAAGCCGGACGCAAAGGCGCGGTCACCATTGCCACAAACATGGCAGGACGCGGCACCGACATTATCTTGGGCGGCAACGCGGACTACATGGCGCGGCTGAAGGTGCGCGAATACTTCATGCCCCGGATTGTGCAGCCCGAAGATGAAGACGAATTTGGAGTAACCGATGTGCCAGCGGCTCATGGTGCCAAGGGCGGCGGACAGGGCTTTGTGCCAGGTCGCAAGGTGAAAAGCTGGAAGGCTTCGCCCCAAATTTATCCGACCAACCTGTCAAAAGACTCTGAAAAGCTATTAAAAGATGCCGTGGAATTTGCGGTGAAGCAGTATGGAGAGCGATCGCTAGCCGAGCTGCAAGCAGAAGATAGGGTGGCGGTGGCATCCGAAAAAGCGCCCACTGATGACCCCGTAATTCAACAGTTGCGCCAGGTTTACAACCAAATTCGTCATGAGTACGAAGTCTTCACTACCGCAGAACATGATGAAGTGGTGAATCTGGGTGGTTTGCACGTCATCGGCACGGAGCGGCATGAATCTCGCCGGATTGATAACCAATTGCGAGGACGCGCCGCTCGGCAAGGTGACCCCGGTTCCACCAAGTTTTTCCTCAGTTTGCAAGATAACCTGCTGCGAATTTTTGGTGGCGATCGCGTGGCTGGCTTGATGAATGCCTTCCGCGTGGAGGAAGATATGCCGATTGAATCCGGTATGTTAACCCGCTCTTTAGAAGGCGCACAGAAAAAAGTTGAAACCTACTACTACGACATTCGCAAACAAGTCTTTGAGTATGACGAAGTGATGAACAACCAGCGTCGAGCGATTTATGCCGAACGTCGCCGCGTGCTGGAAGGGCAAGACTTGAAAGAGCAGATGATCAAGTACGCCGAATTGACAATGAACGACATTGTGAGTGCATTTGTCAACCCGGAACTGCCCCCCGAAGAATGGGAACTGGAGAAGCTTTCTAACAAGGTGAAAGAGTTCGTTTACCTACTGGAAGATTTGCAGCCCAAGCAGCTAGAAGAGTTTACCCTTGGGGAAATCCAAGCTTTTCTCCATGAGCAAGTCCGCATTGCCTATGACCGGAAAGAAGCGCAAATCGATCAGCTTCAGCCCGGATTAATGCGGCAGGCAGAGCGGTTCTTCATCTTGCAGCAGATCGATACCCTTTGGCGGGAACACCTCCAGCAAATGGATGGACTGCGCGAATCGGTAGGCTTGCGTGGCTATGGGCAAAAAGATCCGCTGATTGAATATAAGAGCGAAGGATACGAATTCTTCCTGGAGATGATGACCGATATTCGCCGTAACGTCGTTTATTCTCTATTCCAGTTCCAGCCACAGCTTCAGCCAACAGCAACCGCTACCACTGCTGCTGTCGGCGACATTACTGAATACGAGGAATAGCTAACGATATGCCCGTTGACTATGATCTGGTTGTCATTGGCGGCACCACTGCGGCAGTGGAAGCCGCCATTTTTGCGGCACAATTCAAAGCCCGCGTGGCGCTGGTGACTCAAGGGATTTCTCTTTCCACGCTACCGGATTCGTTGGTCATATCCGCGATCGCCCAACTTGGGCACACGGCTGAATCGTGGGGGCGATCGCAGCAATCAACCCTCTGGCACGAAGCCTCCACCCCTCCAGCTTTGAATTGGCAAGCGGTGAAACCTTGGGTACAGGCGATCGCCCATAACTTAGACGATCTCCATTCGCCCTCTGCCCTGGCAACCCTTGGCATTGACATCATCACCGACAGCGGCGAGTTTTGTCGCAAGCCAGCCCCCGGATTTCTGGTCGATGGACGACTATTGCGATCGCGCGCTTACTTGCTTGCTCCGGCTCATCGTCCGCTGATTCCCGCTATTGCTGGCTTGCAAACCATCGGCTACCAAACTCCTGCAACGCTGCTGAAATTGACTTGCCTACCTCCCACTCTGGCAATCTTCGGCAGTACAACTGCTGCCGTGGAGCTTGCCCAAATCTTTCAGCGACTAGGATGCCAAATCATCCTGCTGATGACGACTGCTCAATTATTAGGTGAGGCTGACCCAGAAGTTTCTCGTTGGATACAGGCGCAGCTTGAAGCAGAAGGGGTCGAAGTTTGGCTGAATGTCTCTATCAACGAGGTGAAATGGAGCGATCGCAAAAAAAAGGTTCAATTTGGCACACAATCTCTGGTTGCCGATGAGATTTTGCTGGTAGCCGAGCAAATCCCCGATATGGAAACCTGGAACCTAGAGGCGGTGACTGTTCAAAGTCGCAACCACGGAATTTTACGGAATTCTAAATTGCAAACCACTAATCCCAACATCTACATCTGTGAGGGACGAACGAGGCATTCGCTTTCAGCCCAGGTAGCCGCTTACGAAGCCAAACTTGCAGTCAAAAATGCGCTGTTTTTCTCAAGTCAGCACACCCAGTACCGAACCATTCCCTTTAGCCTTCAAACCAGTCCAGCCGCCGCATGGTTAGGATTGACGGAATATCAAGTCGTTGAACAGTACGGCAAAGATGTCTTGATTTTGCGGCAACCGTTTCATCGCCTCACCCAAGCACAGATGCAAAGTGACCTGACTGGTTTTTGCAAGCTGATTGTGCAGCGAGATGGAACTTTGCTGGGTGCCCATGTGCTTGGAACCAACGCAGAAGAGTTCATCAGCACGATCGCGATCGCCATGCAGCAACGGCTCAAAATTGCAGCGCTTGCCGATCTCGTTGTGCCATCATCCAGTTTTGCCGAGATTATTCAACAGACTGCGGCGCAGTGGCAGCGCCTACGGCTGATACAACATCCACGCTGGCAAGATTTGCTAGAGGCATTTTTTGACATCCGGCGATCGTGGTCAAAGTAGGGGCTGTTTAGGCGTTGGCTGGTTATTGCTTTGAATAATTAATTGAATCGATAAGGCGAGTAACCCTATTGCGGCAACTCCAAATACGCCCATTCCAAGGGTGGTCATACCGATTACGAGAGTGCGGACGGCAGCCGAAATTCTTTGAACAATAAAGTTATCAGACTGAATTTTATGGGCAGCGAATGAGAGGGCGATCGCGTGACTCATCCGATACATCCCAAACGCCATAGTGCCAGCGATGACAGAACCCAGCGCACAGCTTTGTGGGGTAAGCGGTTTAGCTCTCACGTCAGTTGAGCCAGCTAGCGGAGCCTGGGTCGTGGATTCTACCGATTGAGGAAGATCGCTCATAAAGTGCCAATTAAAAGTGCCGATAATGCATCTGAGTCTTTAAACTATTGTGCAATGTGAATTCCGCAATGGCTAAACTTCGATACCCATAGCTCTAAGTCGGGATCTGCAATCGCGCTTCTCATTTGATCATATAGCTGTTGCGCGTGATCTTGAGTGTGGGTCAGGGCAAAGACCGTAGGACCAGAACCAGACATCATTGTGCCCAGAGGCTGCATTTCACGAAATCGATTTTTCAAATCAGCCACTTTAGGATGCTGGGGCAACACCACTCTTTCGAGATCATTGTGAAGTAACTGCCCAATTTGAGCGCTTTCTCGACGGGCGATCGCGCTCAGCATATCACCCGAACGAACTTCTCGGCGGCGATTTACTTGAGCCGTGGGTTCGCGCAAGTAAGATGCTTCAAACTGCTGTCGATAAGTTTGATATGCCCACGGTGTTGAAACTGATAAACTCCGGTATTTTGCCAATACAACATATAGCTTATCCAGATCAGGCAGAGCATCGAGTTGTTCGCCGCGCCCAGTTGCCAGGGCGGTTCCACCGGCAACGCAAAAAGGCACATCTGACCCCAGCAGTGCGCCTAACTCTTGAATTTCTGGCTGAGTCAGCCCCAGTTCCCACAGCAAATCCAGCCCCACCAATATCGCCGCCGCATTGGTTGAGCCGCCCGCTAAGCCTGCTCCCACAGGAATTTGCTTGTGAATGGCGATGTCTACGGCACCAAACTGAGCGAAAGCTTTGGGAAACTGCTGACTTATTAGGTGAGCGGCGCGATGTGCCAGGTTGCTTGTGTCATTGGGCACCAGCGGATGATCGCACTGAACGCGCATCGTCTCAGTGCCGTTCGATCGCAAATCAATTCGATCTGCCAAATCAACACTTTGCATCACCATCACCAGTTCGTGATAGCCATCGGGGCGATCGCCCAAAATCTCCAAATACAAATTGATTTTTGCGGGTGCAATTAAAGAGTAACTACGCATAAAAAGTAAGCATTTTCTAATAATTAAAAGCTACGAATCAACCACTAACTGATTACTGAGTAAGACCCATTGTTCAACACTTAAATCTTCGGCTCGTGATTGCGGATTAGCGCCTAAAGTTTCTAATAATTGGGACAGGCGATCGCGATCAATCAGGCTTTGCAAATTATTTCGCAGCATTTTTCGTTTGCTGCCAAATCCTAATCTAATCAAGGTTTCAAAAAAACGAGGATCGGTTGCGCCTGGTCGAAAAACTCGCGGTCGCAACCGAATCACGGCTGAATCAACCTTAGGAACAGGCTGAAATGCCTTGGCTGAAACATCACAAATGAAATCGCACTCAGCTAAGTATTGCACCCGCACGGTTAAGGCTCCAAAATTAGTCGAGCCTGGTTTTGCATTCAATCGTAAAGCCACTTCTTTTTGAACCAGCAAGACGATGGATTCAAATGGATTTTCGGCGGGGCAGGCGATCGTGCCTAACAGCTTTTCAATAATCGGTCCAGTAATGTTGTAAGGAATATTGGCAACGACCTTATTAGGGTTTTGAAACTCTGGGAGAGGGGCAAGCGCAGAGGGCAAATCTAACGTCAAAAAGTCTTCTTGCAACAGCAGAAAGGTATCAATCTTGCCTAACTTTCTGACCAACAGTTCACATAAATCCCGATCAATTTCGACTGCAATCACGGCATCCGCCAAGGGCAACAATTGCCGGGTTAACACCCCAGTGCCAGGACCAATTTCTAAAACGCGATCGCCTGAAATTTCAGAACTCGTTTTTTTAAGTTCAGCCGCTGATACGATGCTGTTTAACGCTTTTTCACTCTGTAGCCAATGCTGACCAAACTGTTTGCGCGGTGTGGGCACAGGGTTACTCCGGTATTCCAACGACTTCACCCGATCCCGCAATCACTTCAGCGATCGCAAACGCGGCGATGTTTTCAGCGGCAAAGTGCTGAAGGGCTGAGTCTACTTGATCAGGCGGCACCAACACCACAAAGCCAATTCCCATATTGAAAGTGTTAAACATCCCAGAAAGACTGACATTGCCCTCTCGTTGCAACCAATCAAACACGGGCGGCACTGTCCAAGACCTAACATCAATCTGCACCGATTGCGCTTCTCCCAAACAACGGGGCAAATTTTCGGGCAAACCACCGCCGGTAATGTGTGCCATGCCGTGAATCGCCAAGCCATCTAGCCGCGCCTTCAAAATTGGCTTGACATAAATTTGTGTGGGAGTCAAAAAAATGTCGCCTAAAGATTGCCCCTCAAAACTGACGGGGCGATCGCTGAGATTGCAGCCGCGATCGCTGATAATTTTCCGCACCAGGCTAAACCCATTGCTGTGAATGCCTTGGCTTGCCAACCCGATCGCCACATCGCCCACCTGCACCTGCGAGCCATCCAACAACTGACTTTTTTCCACCACACCCACACAAAAACCTGCCAAATCATATTCTCCCGATTGATAAAATCCGGGCATCTCTGCGGTTTCGCCGCCCAATAGAGCGCATCCCGCCAAACGGCAACCTTTCGCAATACCGTCAACCACTTGGGTTAACTGCTCTGGTTCTAGATGTCCGGTTGCCAGGTAATCTAAGAAAAATAGAGGTTCTGCGCCACAGGTCACCACATCATTGACGCACATGGCGACTAAATCAATCCCCACTGTGTTGTGCTGGTTGAGAGTATGCGCCAATTTGAGCTTAGTGCCAACGCCATCGGTGCCAGAAACCAAAACAGGCTGATGATAGCCGCTAGGTAGCTCAAACAAGCCACTGAAGCCACCGAACGAGCCTAAAACACCCGGACGAGTAGTACTAGTAACCAAACTGCGGATGCGATCGACAAACGATCGCCCCATTTCAACATCTACTCCTGCATCCCGATATTCCATGCAGATCTGCCAGCAACGACTCGGATGTCATTGTACTCTTTCGTCTTCTAGAACTTAAAGGTTTGTTCTTTGGATGACTCAGTAAATGGCGAATAAATGGCTATTTTGCGATCGCAAATATAAAGTTTTGATGAAGCTGGAAACTAAAATCCCGGTTTAACAATCATCCAAAAGTCTCAATTGGCGGTCTTTATAGTTCTTTTACAGCGGTAAATCTTTCCGGAAGCTTTTGGGGATCACTCGGCATCACTGATCCCCAATCCGAAAACTTCATGATAGTCTGTTGCAGTTCTGAATTATAGGAGCAAAACCGAACCGAGTACGGGTTAAAAACACGAGCTTTCATGCAGATTCATTAATTTTTAGCATTCAAACTACACAGTTGAAACGTGTTGATTGAACCGCCGTTGAATTATGCAGAACTCGAACCCCAAATGATGTGCCTTTTACCCATGGATTATGACTCAAAAACTTTTTGGCAGTTTAACTGCATCCCTGTTGATTGCAACTCTGGGTGTTTCCACCTCAAGTAATGCCGCTCCTGTTGAACCCACTAAGCAAGGTTCTAGCGCAGATCTTAAGCAGATAAATCCGAAAGCAACTCCCAGCGAAACCGCAGCCGAAACTGCACCTTCACCCAATAAATCTCTGAGTGCTGTTCCCCAGTCTATTGAGGTTTTGAAAGTCGGTGAACAAGGTATTAAGCCTAAGCTTGATACTGCCAATGAGGTGATTGCTAAGGTTCAGCCTCACGAAATATCTGGACAAAAAGCAGCAACGTTGTATGTTCGCAACATTCCAGTTCTAACCTTCAAGGGTTCCATCAAAGCTTCCAAAGATGATGTAAAGATCGGAACTCAATTAAAAAGTTCTGCTGCTCCGCTTTCCATAAACGCTCAGTCTCCTAACCGGGCGAAAGCACTGTCTTCCCTCACCTCGCTCCTAAATTCTTCTGAGCCTTTGTCTGAGTTAGACTCGCCAGAACTAAACCCAAGCATTATGGACGCTGTTTTTTCTGAGGATGACCCGGTTTGGCGAGCTGCCACGATCGCAGCCAAACTAAATCAGCTTTATCGCAATGGGCTAGATGCAGACAAAATTACGGTTGCTTGGGGCGGTCAGGTCGCTAATACAACTGGGCGCGATCGCTATTTTATTCAGGCAGACACCACCAAAATTGCGGTGATTGATGCCAGCACCGTCTTGCCCAATTCCACCCGCAATCTCGAAAAAGACGCGCTCCAAGCAACCAACCGCTTGAGAAGGCTTCTAGGTGATGCCTCACCGCTGCGTGAGGTGACTGGGAAACCGATCGCGTGGAGAAATCAAGCTATTTCCTTGGGACCCATCCAATTTAAGCTCACTGGATTTGCCTCTTGGTATGGACCTGGCTTTCATGGTAACCGCAGCGCCAGCGGTGAAGTCTTCAATCAAAACGCTATGACCGCCGCCCACCGTACCCTGCCGTTTGGCACCCAGGTGATGGTCACCAACATGAACAATGGGCAGTCGGTGATGGTTAGAATTAACGATCGCGGACCCTTTCACGGAAATCGGATTATTGATCTGTCTACAGCAGCGGCTCGCGTGCTGGGTGTTGTGCAGTCAGGTGTTGCCTTCGTTAAATTGGAAGTGGTTGATTCGAGAAGTGCGGCGGCTATCAATAATTAGGCGGTCTGCCAATTTCAATGGTGACTCGTCGAAACTGATCCCGATGTGAATTAAAACATGAATTGAAGTGTGAACAGCATTTGGAGTGCTATTCACACTTTTTAGTTTTTAGCCTTTGCAATCTCACCCATTAGCCCAGTCAGTGGCAGAGTCGAGTCGAGTCCTTTGCTTTGAATTAGCACCCCAAAATCACCTAAACCCATTGGGTTCATCAGATTGTGCAGTGCATCTCGGCGGCGGAGAGCTGCTTGAATGGATTGAGCATCGGTTGCAGACGATTGACCCAGCACAGTTAAGCGATCGCCCAATCCCAACGCCATCAAAAACAGTGCTTGCTTGGTATATCCGACACGCTCCAATCCACAAAGTTCCCCTTGTTTTTCCAACGCGGTGAAATCAACGTGAGCCGTAATATCTTGTTGCCCGACATTGCGGTAAGGGTCGGAGTGATGCTGATGCTGAGAGTAGCATTGAAGGGTGCCTAACCGATTGGGATGGTAATAGCGATCGCTAGGATAGCCATAGTCAATCGTGACGACATAGCCCCGCTGGAGATGATGGGCAACAGTCGCCAGCCAATCTAGTGCCGCCAAATTTACTTCGGTGCGATAGCCATCGGGATAAGGGGGCGATTCCCTTTGGGATCGTGGAACGAACCGCAGATCAATTCCAACGAAGTCAAAATACTCTGCAAGCTTTGGGGTTGAAAGATCCCCCACGACCTCTACAAAATGAGTTTGCGAATGCTGCTGATTCACAGAAACATAAATCTCTCTCAATCGCCCTGATTCTAGCACTACTTGATGCACAGGAAACGCATCGACTAATTCATTAGAAAACCAGCAGCCTGTAATTGAACTAGGTAAGTCTGCAAAATCATGCCAAGCAATCGACGCTCCTGCTTCAAGAAACTGCCGCAATTGGTGCCGTTGGGCTTGAATCAATGCTGCTGCTCGTTCGATAATTACATACTTTAAACAAGCGAAACAATTTGGATGATGGCGTTGTAGAGCAGTCAACACATCCACCGCCAGCAAGCCTTGACCGGCTCCCATTTCCACCAAGGTAAAGGGATTGGGTTGCTGCAAAAAATCCCACATTTGAGCAAACTGTTTGGCTAATAATTCGCCAAAATCAGCACTCAAGTGACAAGAAGTAAAAAAATCTCCGGCTGCACCGATTTGAGTAGAAGATGAGGCATAATACCCAAGCTTTGGATAATACAGCGCCAAATCCATGTACTCTGCGAAAGAAATTCTATGGCAAGGACTCTCGATAATTCGCTGAGTGATGACGTGATCAAGAGTCCTTTGAATATCCTTTGGTTCCAGTTGCACTGCTTTATCCAAACCTGATTGGGGCTTTCATTGTGACACAGCCACTCAAGTTAATAAACCGCTCGCTAACTGATCAAAAATGCTCTTACGAACACATGCGCCGTGGCGATCGCTATTTAATTTGTTCAAAACTGCACTCTAGGGCTACCATAGTCTTCTTAACAATTACTTGGCTTGGGCAGCATATTCTCGTGTATCACCATCAAACGAAATCGCGAAATCTCCTTGGGGCTGCATTTCCTTCAGAACTCTGAGGTAAGCCTCCGCATCATTTCTCCGACGAAAGCGAATCACAGAGAGTTGTTTGAGGTTGGGCAGCAGTTTGCTAACGACCCAGGGATTCAGTCTTGCTTGGTAGTCCATAATTCACTTCTCGCTCTTATAGGGTGATGATTAAGTCGAACCGAATGAGCCACTAGCGCTAGCCGAAAAACACTCCAGCCCAAAGGCAATGAACGCTATGAGTAGGGTTATCCGTCAGTTGACACTACTATAGATAGTGTCTAAACCTGGAAATCGCAAGCTTTTTTACAATTCGCAACAAATGCTGGCTGTTACTTTCCAAAAGCTGTGCTAACAGTCGGTTGAGAAGGTCTGTTCAGAAAGCATGATAGATCCAGTCGTTTGGGTGTGATACGAGTGTGATCATTAGTCAATTGCTAACGAAGCGGCGCGAATCAGTCCTTTGGTCGCCCTACTGATGTTTTTTTGGGTGCCACACTGCGTCTATTCAAAAACAACCGTGCGATTGCCATAGACCAACACGCGATTTTGCAAATGCAAGCGCACGGCTCTGGCTAACACCACTCGTTCTAAATCTTTGCCTTTGCGGATTAAGTCTTCCACGCTGTCTCGATGGCTCACCCGCACCACATCTTGCTCAATAATCGGACCTTCATCTAAATCGGCTGTGGCGTAATGAGCCGTTGCCCCGATGATCTTCACGCCGCGATCGTAAGCCCGATGATAGGGCTTAGCTCCTGCGAAGGCAGGCAGAAAAGAATGGTGAATGTTAATAATAGCGGGAAACTGGGCGATAAATTCTAAGCTCAAAACCTGCATATATTTTGCTAGCACCACTAGGTCAACCTTATATTTTTTCAATAGCTCAAGCTGCTTCTTTTCCTGGTCTTGCTTGGTATCTTGCGTGATGAGACTGTAATGATAATCGATGTTAAATTGCTCAGCGATCGCCCCTAAATTGGGATGATTACTAATAATCAACGGAATGTCTACATTGAGTTCTCGCGATCGCTGTCGCCAGAGTAAATCATACAAACAATGGTCTTGTTTACTCACCCAAATGGCAATGCGAGGCACCGTATCTGAAAAGTGAAGCTGCCAGTTCGCGTGGAGGGGTTGGGCGATCGCGTTAAATGCCGTTCTAATAATGTCACGCGGCAGGTTAAAGCCTTCTAGCTGCCACTCCAACCGGGTAAGAAACAACCCCGCCGCAAAATCGGTGTGCTGATCAGCATGAATAATATTGCCGCCATTGGCATAAATAAAGTTGGCAATTTTGGCGACTAATCCTTTTTGATCCGGGCAAGAAATCAACAGCGTCGCGGTGGGAGTAGTCATGGTTTAGTTGCTTTTGGCGTGGGCGCTTTTGGCGTTGGGATAGTTGCGATCTGTTGCCATTCGCTAAGTGGACGATTAACCGCATTTTCAAAACCCAACGATACCAGAAATACCTTCAAGTCTGTGCCGGGTTGCGGGTCGATTTGAGCGTAGAGCGAAGTGCGATTAAAATCGGGTTTTCCTAAAATCAGCCGATGAGTTTTAGAGTTTTTTAAGGTTAGCTCTACGGTTGCCAATGGCGAATCAAACCCAAATTCTGCTTGTTTTACTGTCGGCACTGTCAACGGTGCGGCGCTTTTTGCCGACGCGATCGCGTTGAGCAAATATGCCACCGACGCATCATTTGCAGGTGCTTGATTGGGCGATGTCATCTGCCAAATTGCCGGATTGGGCGTAGCGTTTTTGACAAAAAATAGATTTTGTTCCGGCGTTTTCAGGTTCAGCGATCGCACATCCGCTTCCTGAAACCCAAATAACAATTGAGCCTCTGACTGGGCAGGCGGCAGAACTGTTTGTTGCAGATACACCACGCCACCCAGCAATACAGCAACAATTAACAAGATCAACGGTGTGCGGTTCAGCTTCATAAGTGGGGCGATCGGCAAAACATAGACATCCTACGTCAGAATCATTAGGCTCATTGTCTCGCTATTTCTGTAAGCTCCAACCAGTGATAGTGTTCTAGAAGTGGGAAATGAGCGCAATAGACTCACAGAAGCTTCAGCATTTTCTTGGCTTCTATTCCGTGGGAAGCATTGGTTCAAATCTAATACCGCCCATACTAAAATAACCTTTGCCGCATGTTGCAAAGCTATTCATTAGCTTTATGCATATTTTGCCAAAAAGTATTTGGAAAAACGAGTTTTCAAACGTTTCTAGCGACAACCTAAAGTAGTGCCTACTATTTGTAGCAAGTCAAAGTCTTACAGCTTTTATCAAATGTAGCGCCCACCAGAACCTCCTGTGCGTTTCGGACCACCAATACCTGAAGGCGGTTTATAGGCACACAACAGTGAATGAAATTCTTGATGATACACAGTAGCTTTTTCCGACACTTTATATTCCGCTATAAAGGTGGCGGCTACTGCTTTAGGAGCAGCAAAACTCATCACTCGATCTAATGATAGTTCTAAGGTTGCTGTCGCCAGTGATGCCATGCAAATTACAAAGGTACTTAACATGTTCATTAGAGTTGAATTTACGCTTTGATTTATCTTATGTTGATTAAATGAATTTGCACAGTAAATCTACTGATTTCTCATAAAGATTTCTTAAATCAAAAGTGAATGTACAGAACTGTGTTGCTTGGGATCGGATTATGCTCACCTAAAAATGTGTTTATCATGATTATTCTCAGTGCAGACTGTATTAAATAAACCATTTAAATCAGTAAATTCAATGCCGAAAGATAAAGTTCGGGTAGAATTTCATAACACTATCTCTACAGCCTCGTCTAAACAATCCTTCTCAATCAGCAGCCCTTAAACCGGATAGTTTTATCCAGCGTTTACACAAATTATATTTTTTCCAGGAACGGTGAATATACCCAAAGGAATAGATTTTTTCTTTTAAAGCTCGAAAAACAGTGGCTCCGTTGGGGTTTGAAACTCACTGTAGACTTTGTTAGCTTCGGTTGAATATGTTGCAAGTCGCCTGAGTAAGCAGATAATCATCATCTCCAATTTTTATTTTTGGTATTCTGCGGATTTTTGATTTTTAGGGGTTCCCAACTTGATTTACTTCTGAATCAAATGCTTCAACAACTCGGCTGGTTTTATAACTCTTAATTTTTGGAGTAGCAAACCGTCTGAGCAACCTGCTGTGCAAAGCGTATTTTTGCCCGGAACTCTTTAGCTCTGGGCTTTTTTGTTGGTTCTGTTTTGGAAGAACTTTAATCTGTGCTGGAAGCTAAATTGGCAAGACCTGTTTAGATATGCCCTTGGGAATCGGATCTCGCCAACAAGGCTACAATTTCAATAGAAATCTTACCTTTAGAGGCATATATCTCATGGAGGTAATCCCTTCATTTATTGTCATTGCCGCCTTAGCGATCGTGGGCTACATCATCGGCTCGATCAAAATCATTAACCAAGGCTATGAGGGCATTGTAGAGCGTCTAGGACGATATCAGCGCACCTTAAAACCGGGATTGAATTTTGTCGTGCCGTTTTTAGATACGGTGTTGGTAGAAAGCACCCGTGAACATCTTTTAGACGTTGATCCTCAATCTGTCATCACCAAAGACCAGGTGACAATTATCGTTGATGCAATTTTGTCGTGGAGGATTTTGGATGTAAAAGCCGCCTACTATTCCGTTGAGAATGTTGAAGAATCGTTGAAAAGCCTGGTTTTGACTACGCTTCGTTCTGAGATTGGGCACATGGATTTGCGAGAAACGATCTCTTCGCGCAACAAAATTGGTCAAGTGTTATTAAAAGAGCTAGATAAGCCGACCTCAACTTGGGGCGTTGAGGTAATTCGGGTGGAGGTGCAAGAAATTAAACTGCCAGCCACTTTAGAAAAGTCGCTAGAGAATGAGCAGGCAGCAGAAAGTGAACGTCGCGCTGCAATTTCCAAGGCAGATGGAACGGTAGACTCAATTCGACGCATTGCCAAAGCATTGAAGGAAGATAAGGATCAAACATCCGAAATCTTGAAATACCTGCTTGCTCAACAGTATGTAGCCACAAACTATGAGCTAGGCAAAAGTAATAACTCCAAAATTATCTTCATGCATCCGAAGGAGCTAAATGAAGCGATCGGCGGTTTGATTGATAGCGAAGTCGCTGAAAACATCCAGCATAGTGGGGGCAATGGAGAAACTTAAGCATCCCAACAAAATATCAGCGCGATCGCCAGATGGCATCGGCAACCCGGCAAACATCGTGCATTTCGCGGACATCGTGAACTCGCAGGATATCCGCACCGTGGGCGATCGCGGCACAGCAAGCCGCCGCAGTTCCCCAAACCCGCTGTTTAGGATCGGGCTGCTCTAAAATGTGCCCAATAAAGCTTTTCCGCGAAACCCCAACCAGCAAAGGACAGTTGAGCGATTGAAACGCCGATAGATTCCGCAAAATCTCAATATTTTGAGCATAGGTTTTGGCAAAGCCAATGCCCGGATCGATCGCAATCAAGTCTCGCTGAATTCCTGTATTAACAGCAGCCTCAATTCGCTCTTGTAAAAACGCCACTAGTTCCCCAATCAAATCCTGGTAGTGGGTCAACTGCTGCATGGTTTGGGGCGTACCGCGAATATGCATCAAAATAATGGGTATGCCTAGTTTTGCCACAGTTGGCAGCATGGCAGGGTCGTAAGTCGCCCCAGAAATATCGTTGATTATATCCGCACCTGCCGCGATCGCCGCTGATGCCACTGCCGCCCGTGTCGTATCGACTGAAATCGGTAGATCCATCTCCTGTCGCACTGCCTGCACCACCGGAATCACCCGCTGGAGTTCTGCTTCTAGAGAAATTTCTGCGGCTTGGGGTCGGGTCGATTGTCCGCCAATATCTAAAATATCTGCCCCAGCGTCCCGCAGCGATCGCGCCTGCATCACCGCTTTTTCCACCGTATCGAACTCGCCTCCGTCGCTAAAGCTATCGGGAGTGGTGTTCAAAACGCCCATAATGTAGGTGCGATCGCCCCAAGTGAATGAGTAATTGCGAATCAACAACGAATGTCACCATAGTGTCTAGTTTTGATAATTTACAATCCGCGCAAAGCTGTTAGGCTGCAAACTAGCTCCGCCCACCAATGCCCCATCAATTTCCGGTTGCGCCATAATTTCATCTACATTATCTGGCTTCACAGACCCGCCATATTGAATAGGAACATCAGGATTTTTTAATTGACTGCGAATCAGCCCAATCACTTGGTTTGCTTCCTTTGGAGCGCAGGTATCGCCGGTACCGATCGCCCAAATTGGCTCATAGGCAATGATCAAATTGGTTTGATCAACATCCATCAGTCCGCGTTGTAGCTGCTCACAAACAATAGATTCTGTTTCATCCATATCTCGCTGCTGCTTCGTTTCGCCCACACACAAAATAGGAGTCAATCCAGCATTTTGAGCCGCTTTGATTCGCATATTGACCGTTTCATCGGTTTCGCCAAAATATTGCCGCCGTTCACTATGCCCCACAATCACATACCGCACACCCAGCTCGGTCAGCATTGGCGCAGAGATTTCGCCCGTATAAGCTCCAATCGTTTCCCAATGAATATTTTGGGCACCCAATCGAATACTGCTGCCGTGCAAATTTTGGGACATTGCGAACAGATCCGTGTAAGGCACACACAAGATGATTTCTCGATCGGGGGGCGTGTCTTCCAAATGCGGCATAAACCCTTGGAGAAACTCTGAGGCTTCCATTTGGGTTTTATACATCTTCCAGTTGCCAGCAATTACTTTCTTTCGCACGGGTCGCTCGATAGGTTAAACATAACAAGACTGCGTTTCTAAGTCTTGCATCCTAAGTCTACGGCTTTGTGGGAACCGAGGGAAGCAAGCGAATGGGAATGGCGTTCTCATAGCATCTGTGGGTAACGTTCCAGACTTGTGAAGCGGCAGCTAGAATGACAATAAATCTTTATTTCTTAGCTTTCTCTTAAAAGACCCATAGTACGATAAGGGAGGACTTTTTGAAGATAAGAGTTCATTGGTCAGCGCTTCAATGCTTTTAGGTGGATCGCGCTTCAAAGTTAGGTGATATTCATCCTATCCTTTTGAGAATTTTTTGCGATCGCCAGCAGAAAGCATTAGTTAAAAACGGCATATTACAGCACAATGATAGGCTAGGTGAATCGGAGATCCAGGCAAAATGTACAATTCAAGCGCAGTAGGCGCATCAGATACTCAATCTGGAAGTCGCATGTATCGATACGAAGTAGCGGGTCTGCGTCAGAATCAAGAATCTGACAAGGCGAGCTATGCAATTCGTCAAAGTGGCAACACATTCATCACGGTTCCCTACAGCCGAATGAATGAAGTAATGCAGCGGATCACCCGGATGGGCGGCAAAATCATTAGCATTCAACCCGTTAGTGCGTTGAATGGAGGTAACGGAAACGTTACTCCAGAACAGAAAAAAGGCGAGGCGACCATCGAAACTGGACAGAGCAATCCTACATCTGTAAATGAGAGTAAGCCCATGACTCAAGCGAAAGTTGCAAAAAAGGACGTTCCGTTCAACATCTATCGTCCTAACGCTCCCTTTATTGGCAAGTGCATTTCCAATGAACCTTTGGTTTCAGAAGGCGGCATTGGCATCTGTCAGCACGTTAAATTTGATATTTCTGGTGGTGATCTCCAATATCTTGAAGGGCAAAGCATCGGGATCATTCCTCCTGGCACTGATAAAAACGGCAGACCCGAAAAACTGCGGCTTTATTCAATCGGATCAACCCGTCATGGCGATGATCTAGATAAAAAGACGGTTTCTCTATGCGTTCGTCAGCTTGAGTATAAGCACCCTGAAACTAGCGAAACGGTTTATGGAGTTTGCTCAACTCACATTTGCAACATGAAGCCGGGTGATGAAGTCAAGATTAGTGGTCCGACCGGTAAGGAAATGTTGCTGCCCGATGAGCCTGACACTAACATCATTATGTTGGCGACGGGCACCGGAATTGCGCCTTTCCGCGCCTACCTATGGCGGATGTTTAAAGAAGGTGAGCGATCGCTCAATCCTGATTATCAGTTTAAGGGGCTTGCCTGGTTGATTTTTGGAGTGGCTACCACGCCTAATGTGCTTTATAAGCAAGAGCTTGAAGAGATGCAGGAAAAGTATCCTGATAATTTCCGCTTAACTTATGCCATTAGCCGAGAGCAGAAAAACCCTGAAGGCGGCAGAATGTATATTCAGCATCGGGTGGCAGAACATGCTGAGGAAATTTGGGAAAAGCTGAAAAGCCCCAAAACCCACGTTTATATGTGTGGATTGAAGGGTATGGAGGATGGCATTGATGAGGCTCTGGGCGCGATCGCTACCCAAAATGGTGTTGATCTAAAAGAGTATCAGCGCCAACTGAAGCGCGAAGGTCGCTGGCATGTAGAAACTTACTAGGTTCTGCCTCTTTCCTATTCGTCATCAAAAATGCCCTGGTAGACTCAATATCCACCAGGGCATTTGTTTTTTTAAGCTGAAACAAAGCTGATCACTAGACGATCGCCATTTGCTTTGCACTCACCAACACTCCCAATTCCCGCTGAATCGGCACTACGTTTGAAGTATCAGTTTGAGCACAATATTTAAGATCTTCGTGGCATTCTAAACGCAGCAGACGTTGACCGTGACTGGCATGATGCAGCAGATCGAGCAATGAATCTTGCCACTGCTGATACAGGCTAACGGCTCCAATTACCTCGTCATTGCCAGCCAGGTTTTCTAAAGAACAATTGAGCGCGGTTTGAAGGCTATGGGCGATCGCGCCTGCACACACCGTATCTTCTAGCGAAAAACTACCTTCCCAACCTGAAGCCACAATCCACACGGTTTCTGGCTGATGTTCCAACAAATATTCCACGATCGCTTGGCGATTAATCAGGGCTGCCGCCAACACAATCGGGGCAGACTCCACTTGTTGCAGAGCGCGAGTGCCATTGGTGGTGCTGATAAATAAACGACGACCTGCCACTCGTTCGGGGGTGCAGGCAAGCGGAGAGTTACCAAAATCAAACCCGTCTACCATTGCGCCACCCCGTTCTCCTGCCCGAATCCGCTTGTCGGGTGCCCAGCGATCGCTGACTTGCAACAGCTTATCTAGGTCACTAAACACTTGAACAGCTTCTGCTCCCGCAGCTAAAGCGGTCACCATTGTGCTGGTGGCTCTCAACACATCAACCGCGATCGCGCAATCCGCATCCGTTTTAGTCGGAGCCAGTTCAGGCGTATGAAAAATTGATAGCTTCATAGATAAGAAGGTCGTTGAGATAGTAGTTAAGCGATAAAAAAGCTCTCAGGG
>CASBQE010000108.1 GCA_949127665.1 Synechococcales cyanobacterium PMM_0083 | reverse complement strand
TCTGAAGGCAAATGCCAGGAAATCAGCGGCAGCGAATCTATCCAATCGGCACTGTTGAGCAACAGCGATGTCGTGTCCTGAATCATGTGCATCACCATATCTTTTACTCCTGTTTAATCTGCAAGCCTCAAGAGGACAATCTTACAGCAAGAGTACTAAAACATTGAATCATCTCAACGCAATATCCTGACAGCGTATCTTTTTTGGCTCAAGGTTATTTCAGGGCTAGCGATCGCCCAACACCTAAAAATCTCAATCATCAAATTGGCTGAACTCGCATCACAATTAGGGTCATATCATCTGCATTGCGATTGCCAGAGCCAATAAAATTTTGAACTTGCTCAAATAAATGATCCAGAATTTCTTGGGGCGACTGACACCGTTCACACGCCGACTGAAACGCTTTTGTCAGATTTTCTTCATCAAATCGCTCTCCTGCCTGATTGGAGGCATCGGTGAAGCCATCAGTGTAATAAATCAGCGTGTCGCCTTCCTGTAGCTGAATCTGAGCGTCTTGATAGTGCGTATCGGCATCTAGCCCAATCAGCATTCCCAAAGTATCTAAGCGCTTGATCGTTTTTGTGGCGGCGTGCCACAGTAGCGGTGGATTGTGAGCGGCATTGCTATAGGACAGGATTCGCGTTTGCGGATCGTATTCCGAATAAAACAGAGTGACAAATCGATTGGAATTCTCCAAATCGGCGTACATAACGCGGTTAAGATGCTGCAAAATTCGCGCAGGCGAGTGACCATTTAGCACTTCAGCCCGCAACATGCCGCGAGTCATGGTCATAATCAGCCCAGCGGGAACGCCTTTGCCCATGACATCGCCGATCGCCACACTCCATTTTGCAGTTTCGCTGCCACCATCCCGCTTAGACCGAATTTGATCGTAACTGGCGGGAATAAAGTCGTAATAGTCGCCGCCAACTCGGCTAGCGGTGAGGCATCGTGCCGCTAGTTCCACGCCCAGTATTTTAGGACAGTGGCGAGGCAGCAACCGCAGTTGAATTTCTGCGCCAATTTCTAGTTCGCGATCTAGCCGTTCTTTTTTGCGAAGCTCCACCGATAGTTCATCGTTTTCAATGGCAACTGAAGTTTGATCTGCCACCAAGCGCACCAGTTTTTGGCGTGTTTCCGTCCAAGTGTACTGGGGATCACGGCTAAACACATACAACCGACCGCGCTCTGCATTCTTGACTAAGATGGCGGTGCCAAAAAGCTGAACGCTTGTGCCTAAGTAGTGGCTTACTTGATGATCTAAATCGGCGATCGCTTGCTGTGTGGGCGCGATCGCGCCATCGCCGCGATTGGCAAAAGCCGGTGACTGCCGCGTGGCGGTTTCCAGCGCTTTCCGCAAATCCTTACTCCAGCGGCTATCTTGGCAGTGAAGCCGCTCTAAACGCACTTGCCCATTCGGTTTGAACAGCAGCAGCGCTCCCCCATCACAATCCGTCACCCGGCTTGCCATCAGCGGGATTAACTCTAAAAATTGATTGAGATTATTAAAGCTTCGGAGTGCAAAGCCCAAAGAACTCAGCAAATCTTGAATCTTATGTTGCTCTCTGTTGAGGCGAGCCACCAACTCTTTCAACGCAAACACAGGAGTCACCTCTGGAGGCATATTGCTACCAGTGCGATCGGGTGGCTGAGAGGGTTGTCGAGGAAGAGGCACAGCAGTCATCAGGGCGACACTTGGCAAAAAGAATAGCCAAACTAGGTGAATAAAGAAGTGAGCTACTAGAAGGCTGTTAAAACAATCTCTATTAATTTCTAGAGATTAATCAGGCATAAGCAACACTCGCGAAGACTCAGTAGGAATCAAAGTCAGGTAAGCATAACCCGGTTTATCAAAAATGAGTGGACGATCTTTTGAAGAAATTTTAGAGAAGACGCGATCGCCGTTCGTATTTAGTTCTACCAACTTTACAAGATGAATGCCGAATTTAGGACAAGATCTTACCAGACCTTGCCATCCATTGATCATAACCTTCAGTTACAGCACTAAAATCCGTCAAAGCTATGCATACAAGAGTTCTCAGCGACTTTAAAGCAAGTTGACCAAGAGGATTTATGCTGATTTACGCATCTGGTCTAGTATGGGAAGGCTACAGATTCGGTTTAAATTCTGGCTGATCAAAAAAGCCTGCGATTCGTAAAACATTAGCGAAGCCCTCCGCAGGACTTCTATGAAAATCGCCATCCGCCTTTATCACAAGACCCCGACACAAGACACCAAGCTATGAAAGCCATCAACTCTTCCCCCTGGACTCCGCTAATCCTTAAACTAATTGGAGCTTTACTCCTTTTAACCAGCCTAATTGACTATCTTGTGCTGCTTTCAACGGCAAAGTTTCAAGATAGCCAGTGGGTCATCACTTTTACAACTCAGGTCGTCGATCGCGGGGTCTTCCCTCTGATCGGGTTAGCGTTGCTGTTCATCGGTTTTTGGCTAGAGGCTGGCAGCAACGATGCCACTCGGACTGCACCTTGGCTTAAACTTAGTGCCCTCATTTTATCGAGCATACTCGGTCTGTTCTTTTTACTGATAGCGCCTTGGAGTGTAGTTGCCACCCGTGACGCAGTGGATGTGCAAATGAAGCAAATTGCTCAGGAAGCCACTAAAGCAGAAAGTCAAATTGATGCCCAAGTGCAGCAATTTAGAGGACAGTTAGATTCTCAGTTGGCTCAGATTGATCAGCTCGTTAGTAGTGGGCAACTCAAAGATCCTCAGTTGGCTCAAGCAAAACAACAGCAGACCAAACTGAAGCAATTGAAGTCTGATCCGAAAGCGTTTGATGCCGAAATCGCCCCCAAGAAAACCGAAGAACTCAACAAAATTAAAACGCGCAAGCAAGAATTGGAAAGCCAAACTCAGGGAAACGCGCTGCGCTCTGGGCTAAGAACGGGATTGAACAGCCTACTGTTGGCGATCGGCTACATCATCATTGGCTGGACGGGGCTGCGGCAAATGTTGTAATCACCCGTGAAGGTGTATTTACAGATGGCACTATTGCCTCTTCAAAGCAGCTTCAATACTTTCACGGTCGCCTATCTGCACTGCCAATGTTAGCGTCTTGAAAAAGCGTGTCTAGGTGCTTTAATAGGCTGCTGTTCGTTCAGGTAAACAATATGCTTTCTTCCACGATTGGCGCAGACTCGGCGATCGCGTTCCTTTCATGGCTCACTGGCATCTTTTCCGCACTAAGTATTGGCTTGCTGGCTGTTTACTTTCGCAAAAAGATTATCCAGATCGAACAAACCCATCAGCAAGATTTACAGCAGCGCGAGGCTGAGCTAAATCAGCGAAACTGGGATTTGGAGTCAAATGTTCAACAGCGCACGATTGAACTGCGTCGATTGAGTGAGCAGCAAACTGCCCTTTCGGAAGTCATTGGCAAGATTCGGTCTTCCTTAGATCTAGAGACAATCTTTAAATTAGCCGCGACTGAAGTTCGCCAATTGCTAGAGGTCGATCGCGTCGGAGTTTTTCGCTTCTACCCTGAGTCGGGCTATGACGATGGTGAATTTGTCTCCGAAGATGTCCTGCCACCCTACGACTCAGCATTGAATATTCGGATTCACGATCATTGCTTTGGCGAACGCTATGCGGCTCGCTATGCCAGCGGTCAGATTCAAGCCGTCGGCGATATTCTCAACGCTGGACTCTCGGACTGTCATGTCGCTGTATTGTCTCAGTTTCAAATTCGCGCGAACCTGATCATTCCCTTGGTGCGTGGCGAGGGCTTGTGGGGCTTGTTGTGCATTCATCAATGCTCAGCGCCCCGTGAATGGCAACAGTCAGAAATTGATTTTGTTAAACAGGTTGCCGTTCAGCTTGATGTTGCCCTTTACCAGGCAGAATTGCTGAGTCAAACGCAACAAAAGACTCAACAGCTTGAGCGATCGCTGCAAGACTTAAAGCAGCTTCAGCTTCATCTGGTGCAAAACGAAAAAATGTCTGCCCTAGGTCAACTGGTGGCAGGCGTTGCTCACGAAATTAATAACCCGGTCAATTTTATTTACGGCAACATCAACTACGTGGATGCTTACACCCGCGAATTGTTGGAATTGTTGCAGCTTTATGAGCAATCCAATGCGTCTGCCAGTGTAGAAGTGCAAGAAAAGCTGAAATCGATGGATCTAGATTTCTTAGCAGAAGATTTGCCGAAGCTATTAAGGTCTATGAAGATCGGCGCTGAGCGCATTCGAGAAATCGTTTTATCCTTGAGGAACTTTTCTCGCTTAGACCAAGCCGATGTGAAAGAAGTGGATATTCATGAGGGGCTAGACAGCACCTTACGAATTTTGCAGCATCGCCTCAAACCAATGGCTCTCCGGTTTGGCATTGAAGTGATTAAAAACTATGGCGTTGTGCCGTTGGTTGAATGCCTTGCCGGTCAACTCAATCAGGTATTCATGAACCTGCTAGCCAATGCGATCGATGCTCTACAGGAATTTTATGAGAGTTTACCGCCCGATGAGTGTGTTAAGGCGAAAGGCAAAATTATCATTACCACTCAGGTGATCAATTCAGCTTCGGTGCATATTTCCATTCGAGATAATGGGTCGGGTATTTCAGCAGCCGTGCAAGGTAAGCTATTTGATCCATTTTTTACCACAAAGCCAGTTGGCAAAGGCACAGGTTTGGGGCTAGCCATTAGCTACCAAGTCATTGAGCGACATGGTGGTACTCTCGAATGTTTTTCGCTGCCTGACCAAGGTGCAGAGTTTCTAATTAAAATTCCAATCCGGCAGAAGCATTCTGGCTTGAAAGCTAGTTTAAATACAGGAGTTGCATCCATGCCCGTGCTAATTGAGCAGGGATCGTAAACTGACTCAACCATCAAACTGATGAAATGAATGAATTGGGCGATCGCAGAAATACTCAACAGTTCTACGAAAATGGCTAACGACTGGCTCTAAGATCGAATAAACCGATCCCGATCCGTCTCCCGTGCCTTAGCCAGAGTGAAGAAATGCTTGATACTTTAAGTTCCAGTTCCGTTTTAGAAGTGTTGCAGCCCGTCCAAGATCCCGAACTGCAAAAAAGTTTGGTGGATTTGAACATGATCCGCAACGTGGATGTCGATCAGGGCATTGTTCGCTTTACCCTCGTCTTAACCACGCCAGCCTGCCCGTTGCGCCAATTCATTGTGGAAGATTGCGAGAAAGCTGTTCGCACTTTGCCTGGAGTGAAAGAAGTAATTGTGGACGTAACGGCTGAAACACCTCAACAAAAAGCGTTACCCAATCGCCAGGGAATTGGCGGTGTGAAGAATATTGTGGCAGTTTCCAGCGGCAAAGGAGGCGTGGGCAAAAGCACGATCGCGGTGAATGTTGCCGTAGCGTTGGCACAAGCAGGCGCAAAAGTGGGGTTAATTGATGCCGATATTTACGGTCCCAATGCGCCGACGATGCTGGGGCTAGCCGATGCCACGATAACCGTGCAAAAAGGCGCTGATGGAGATATCCTGGAACCTGCCTTTAACCACGGCGTAAAACTGGTTTCGATGGGCTTTTTGATTGACAAAGATCAGCCTGTGATCTGGCGAGGTCCCATGCTCAACGGCGTGATTCGTCAGTTTCTCTATCAAGTGCAGTGGGGTGAATTGGATTATTTGATTGTGGATATGCCCCCTGGAACCGGCGATGCTCAACTAACGATGGCGCAGGCAGTGCCAATGGCAGGGGTTGTGATTGTCACGACTCCTCAAACCGTGGCTTTATTGGATGCACGGCGTGGCTTAAAGATGTTTCAGCAGCTTGGTGTAGCCATTTTGGGCATTGTGGAAAACATGAGCTATTTCATTCCGCCGGATATGCCCGACAAGCAATACGACATTTTTGGTTCGGCAGGCGGTGAGAAAACCGCGAACGAGCTTCAGGTGCCGTTGTTGGGCTGTGTGCCGCTAGAAATTCCACTGCGGGAAGGGGGCGATCGCGGGTTGCCCATTGTCCTCGCTGATCCTGAATCGGCTTCAGCCAAAGCGCTGACGGCGATCGCTCAGCAAATTGCAGCGAAGGTTTCGATCGCCGCGTTGACATAAGTTTTTTTTCAGACTTAACTGAGGACGAGAGACCTGTAGAAATGTGAATGATTATTGGGTTCTCCCTGATTTATGCTGCAAAAATCGTTGCCTAAAATTCGCTGGAAAGCTCTAGTTCAGCCTTGGCACAATGTGGACTGGTGGCTGTTTGTCTTGCCCCTTGGACTGACTATTTTGGGTGGTGTGATGATTCACAGCATTGAGTTAAACCAAGAGGGCGCAAACTGGGCATCTCAACACTTGATCACCTGTGGTCTGGGAGTGGTGTTGTCACTGGCGATCGCCCGTTGTCGATATGATCAATTGCTTCAGTGGCACTGGATCATTTACGGTGTCACCATTTTGCTGCTGCTAGCCGTAAAGTTCTTTGGCACCGAAGGGTTAGGCGCTCAACGCTGGATCACGATCGCGGGTTTCAACCTGCAACCGTCAGAATTTGCCAAACTGGGAGCCATTATTACGATCGCTGCATTACTCAGCGATCGTCCTGCTTCAACGATTCCAGCCGCCTTGCGCGTCGTAGCAGTGGTCGCCGTTCCCTGGATGCTGGTTTTCTTGGAGCCTAACTTGGGCACCTCCTTAGTATTTGGTGCGATCACAATCGGCATGTTGTATTGGGGCAACGCAAATCCAGGCTGGCTCTTGCTCCTGCTTTCTCCCCTGATTTCCGCGATTCTATTCAACATTTCGCTGCCATTCTGGTTTGCCTGGATTGCAGTCGTCGGTGTGGTTGCATGGCGTAGTCTTCCCTGGTATCGGCTAGGGACGTTGGGTACGGTGGTGATCAACTTGGTATCGGGCGGTTTAGGGCATCTGCTCTGGGGTTTGCTCAAGGAATACCAAAAAAAACGCCTAATTATCTTTTTAGATCCCGACCAAGAACCCTTGAAAGGCGGCTATCACTTAATTCAGTCTCGCATCGCTATTGGTGCTGGCGAAATGTGGGGCAGAGGGTTGTATAAAGGAACGCAAACGCAATTAAGCTTTATTCCCGAACAACATACCGACTTTGTGTTCACAGCTATTGGCGAAGAGTTAGGCTTTGTGGGCTGCATTCTGGTGCTAATTGCCTTCTGGCTGGTTTGTCTACGGCTGGTGATCATCGCTCAGAATGCCAAAGATAATTTCGGTTCACTGATTGCGATCGGCGTTTTTTCGATGATTGTGTTTCAGGTTGCCGTTAATGTGGGCATGACGATTGGCTTGTCGCCTGTGACGGGCATTCCGCTGCCCTTTTTAAGCTATGGAAAATCTGCTCTGTTGATGAATTTTTTGGCGATCGGGGTTGTGCAATCCGTTAGCAATTTCCGACAGCGGCTAAAATTTTAGGCAGATAGGTTAGGGTGCCGCCAACTTTTGCAGCCTTATCCAGCCAGGAGCGGGACTTTGATCAACTCCTACTCCCCTTCTCCTGCCTTGGGAGTACCGCAGGGCGTAGGAAGTTGGGGAGCCGAAATCTCAAAATCCCTCTCCCGCTCTTCGTTGCACATCAGGTTTAAATTAAAAAAGGAGCGCGATCGCCCCTTAAAAAACCTTTCAACTCAGGATGCAAATCACTAACGAACTCTAGCGACTTCCTCATCTAGAACATCGGTTCGACGAGAATCTTCAAAGAAATTGTAGTAAAGAAAACCAGCGGCGATCGCGCCTAAAATTGGAGCCAACCAGAAGAGCCAAACCTGCGCCAAAGGCGTACCACCAACAAACAATGCAGGCGCTAAACTCCGAGCCGGATTCACAGAAGTATTGGTGACTGGAATGCTGATCAGGTGAATCAACGTCAAGGCTAAGCCAATGGAAGCACCCGCAAACCCTGCCGGAGCGCGGCGATCGGTGGCACCCAAAATGACAATTAAGAAGATGAAGGTCAAAACAAACTCAGC
>CASBQE010000107.1 GCA_949127665.1 Synechococcales cyanobacterium PMM_0083 | reverse complement strand
GATGAAGACGCGCTCCCCTACTTGTTCGTCCGTAATTCCCTACGCTCCGGAGGTTTTTTGGCTCAGGTTCTTAAAGTTCTCATCAAGCTTTTGGTGATAAATCAGAGAAATGCAAAGTTATGACGAAGATCCTGATTGCCAACTGAACCCTTGAATAAGTGAGAAAGTTCACTTTGCCTTTTTTCGTTCTCTTGTGGTTGAGTCATCCAAGCGCATTCCACACCACACCGTCATCGCATTCGTTTCAGGAGTTTTTACGGTATGACCCGATCAATGGACTATCAGGGACGGAAGCATCCGGTGGTCAAACCAGTCGCTGCCAATGATCAAATCGCAACGGGCAAGATGCTAAAACCGATGAAATCTAAAAACGATGAATCGGTGTTTGCTTTAGGTAGCCCCGAAAAGCCGCCCGCTCACTACGACGTGCATACAAAAGGTCCGCTTACCTATTTTCAGTTTTATTTAGATGAGGTTGTGCAATCTGCTAATGCGACTGAGCCGGCTGAAAAACGGCAGTCAATTTCTACCACTGTTCTGCTGGGTGCGGGATTTGTAGCGGCAACCGTGGTATCCGGGCTGTTAATTGGGGATGCGCTGAACAAACCCGCTCCTCCTCCAGATACTAAAGTGCCGCCTGTCAAGCCAAAGCAACGGGCAATGGTTTCGATGCCTCGCCCCACTTCAGCATCTCCCGAAAAATTGGAGGCTCCGCGATCTCAACCCCCAGCAATTCCACAATCTTTCCCCCGCCAAAATCCATTTGATCAGGCAACACTTCAAAGCTTTGCGCCCGTGCTGCCTAGTGTGACGCTTGCCGCTGTTCCAGAAACATTAACGGTGAGCCGCAGTTCACCCAAACGCACCGTGACAGGCGCTCCGGCTCCCGCTGGCATGAAGCCATTAGTGCGTCCTGGCTATCAAGATTTGCCAGACCTGCAACGTCCTCCCCAACCTCCGCTGACCGCGCTCAATGCCGTGCCGGCCTCTGCGATTCGTGAAACGATCCCTACGGGAATCGCCGCTCCAGAGCGCATCAATGAACCCGCCGCAATATCTCCGCCAGACCCAACCCAACCCCGCACAACCCAACCCAACTCTACGCCCTTTCCTCCCGCTCAGCCCAGCGCTGAAGCTTCTCCGGCAACTCCACAGGCAGAGAGCCAGCTAACTGCACCCATCCCATCCATAAGTGAACCTGCAAGTCCAGCAACCGATCCGCCTCAGTTGAATTCGACCTCCAACGCGATCGAATCGAAGCTGCCCAATCGTGCTGTCAAAACCGCGTTGACTGACGATCGCAGAGCGATCGCCGCCTCACCGACCAATCTTTCTAGTCAACCTGTCGGACCGAGCCGCCTGCAAGATTTTGTCACCTTGGCACAATCGGCACCCGTGGCTAAACCCAGAACGTTTCTGCCCCTGACTCAGCAAGCCGCCACAGAAGCAGGGCAATACAAGCAGCTTGAAAAGTTTGCAATTCGGCGGGTCGCTGCCCAGGATTATCAAAAAGAGTGGTCAGCAAGCAGCAAAAGCCCTGATAGCTCCGGCTATCCCGCTTACGGCTTCATCGACTATCAGCGTCAGGTGATTGTCGTTTTAACCGAGCAGCCCCAAACAAACCCAGTTCAATCTCAAAAGGCAACTCCGCCAAACTCATAGCGATCGCTGCCAAAAATATAGAACTCCTTTCAGGATCGCGATCGCTCGTTGAGGCTGCACTGCACCCACGCGCACCGCGTGAAACAGAATTCGGCTGAGGCGATACCAAAAGACTGGCTGGCTCGTATGTCGCTTTAGTGCCAACAAGTAGCTAAAGGTACTGTTTTGCAGCGTCAATGTAGGAGTGCGGCTGGCGATCGCAGAGGGTTGATGAATGACGTGAATTGAGGTCATCACCACTGAATGCCCCTGTTGAGCATAGCGCCGACAAAAATCAAAGTCTTCGTAATACAGAAAATAGGCTGGATCAAACTGGGGGCATGGATCAAAGTTTTGCAAGTTGAGTAGCAGGCTACATCCAGTGACCCAGCTTGTTTCCACATACTCAGTGTCTGGATGGGCAGGTAGTTCAGTGCTGGCAACGATTTTGCCTGTTTCTGGAACAAACTCACCCCCTGCAAACCAAATTTTTCCCGATGGTTCGGAGATGATCGTGCCGATGATGGATAGGGTTGGATGAGCGCTACAAAACTCAGCGGCATGGTTGAGGGAGTTTTCGGGCAGCGTGGCATCGGGGTTAATCAACCAGACTGTTGCCGCGAGATCGCGCTCATACACCCAATTCAAGCCAAGATTGCAGCCGCCACCAAAACCCAGGTTTGCCCCCGCTTCCAAAATCACTACGCGATCGCCTGCCAGCGTTGCACAATCTTCTGCGGCGGAATTGTTGATCACAATCAACCGATAGTCAGGCGCGTGACTCTGACCCTGTATTGATGTCAATAACTGGGCGATCAAGTCCGCTGAGTAATAGTTAACCGTGATCAGATAAATCACACATCGTGCAGCTTTTGTTTTAAGGAGATATCTCTGATTTCTGCCTCAACCATCATGGGCTATGCACTATGCGATCGCAAGGAAAGCTATGATACCGTCAGAAATTATTTGTCTGGGAGCATGAGTCGAATGGATGCGATCAATCAGGAAGGTTTACCCGGTCGAAGTTTTCCATTAGGCGCAACCGTTTATCCAGATGGCGTAAACTTTTCCATTTTTTCTAAAAGCAGCACCGCCGTCGAGCTTTTGTTGTTTGCCGCACCGGATGATCCTCAGCCCAGCCAAGTGATCAATCTTGATCCGAAGCAGAATAAAACGTTTTACTACTGGCATGTGTTTGTGCCCCAACTCACCGCCGGACAAGTCTATGCCTATCGAGTTTATGGTCCTTATACCCCCGATCAAGGGCATCGATTTGATGGCAATAAAGTTCTGCTAGATCCATATTCAACGGCAGTAGTAGGCTGGGAGCATTACAGCCGAGAAGCAGCAATTTTGCCCGGAGATAATTGTCCCCAAGCCCTGAGAAGCGTTGTGCTTGATCCGACGACCTATGACTGGGAAGGCGATATCCCGCTTCACATTCCCTATGCCAACACGATTATTTATGAATTACACGTCGCTGGTTTTACTCGTCATCCAAACTCTGGGGTGGCTCCGGCAAAACGCGGCACCTATGCCGGACTGATTGAAAAAATTCCCTATCTGAAGCAATTAGGCATTACGGCTGTGGAGTTGATGCCGATCCATGAGTTTGATGAGCAAGACGCTCGACCTGGCTTAAGAAACTATTGGGGATATAGCACGCTGGCATTCTTCGCGCCCCATCGTGCCTACAGTTACTCCCAAGATCCATTGGGACCCGTGAATGAATTTCGGGATATGGTGAAAGCCTTTCACAAAGCGGGAATTGAGGTGATTTTGGATGTCGTGTTTAACCATACGGCAGAAGGGAATGAGGAAGGTCCAACGCTGTCGTTTAGAGGGTTGGAAAACCGCGCCTATTACATTCTGGAAAAAGATCCAACCTATTACAGCAATTACACGGGTTGTGGCAACACGGTAGCGGCGAATCACGAAGTGGTGACTCGATTAATCGTCGATTGTTTGCGCTATTGGGTAGACGTGATGCATGTGGATGGGTTTCGGTTTGACTTGGCTTCTTGCCTGTCACGCGGCAAGTCGGGGCACCCGATGGAAGATCCGCCGCTGCTCTGGTCAATCGAATCTGATCCGGTGTTGGCTGGGGTTAAGATCATTGCGGAAGCGTGGGATGCGGGTGGTTTGTATCAGGTGGGATCGTTCATTGGCGATCGCTTTGCTGAATGGAATGGACCGTTTCGCGATGATGTGCGCCGCTTTCTCAAGAGCGATCCTGGCGCAATCAACGAATTTGCCTTACGGATTTTGGGCAGCCCCGATATTTTTCTACAGCCCGATCGCGAACCCAATCGCAGTATCAACTTTGTCACCTGTCACGATGGCTTTACGCTGAATGATCTGGTTTCTTACGACACGAAACACAATGAAGACAATGGCGAACAGAGCCGCGATGGTGCCAATGATAACTACAGTTGGAACTGTGGCGCTGAGGGAGAGACCGCAGATGTTAATATCAAGCGTTTGCGCGATCGTCAAATTAGAAATTTTTTAACAGCACTGCTCCTGTCCCAAGGAACGCCGATGCTGTTGATGGGCGATGAAGTCCGTCATACCCAATTGGGCAATAATAATGCCTACTGCCAAAATAATGAACTCAGTTGGTTTGATTGGAGTTTAGTCGATCAACACGCCGATCTTTTGCGATTTGTGCAAGGCATAATCCACTTGACCCAATCCCTGAAGCTCTATCAACAGGAGCGTCTCTTAGAACTTTCGGCTAATGATCACAAGCCGTATCTTCTGTGGCATGGCATGAAATTGGGTAAGCCAGATTTGGGCGAAGACTCTCATAGCATTGCCTTTGACCTTTACCATCCTATTGCCCACGAACATCTCTATGTCATTTTCAATGCTTATTGGAAACCCTTGACCTTTGAATTGCCCACCTTGGAACCGGGCAACGGCTGGCATCGAATTGTGGATACTAGCCTGCCATCCCCCGAAGACTTTCAAGCCCCTCAAGCGGCTCCTCGAATTCAGAAAGCCACGTATCCGGCTGAAGCCCGGTCTTCCATTGTATTAATGTCTTTGCCAACCAAAAGCAGGCGGAGATGATGTGTAGCCATCATTTTTACTCTTTGTTCTTTGCCTGCATTGCTTGTCGAAAAGTCTTCAGCGCTTCCTTTTCCTCGGTCATTTGCAAGCAGCGTGACAACAAGCTGAGATCTAAGTCTGGTAAACACTGGCTTTGAGCGATCGCCTCATAGCGATCGCCCTGCAACTGGTAAAGCGAAAACACGCCATCTTCCCAGAACCAGATCTCTGGAATTTCAAAGCGCCGATAATACTCCAACACTTTGGCATCGCCGCTCGTGAACACAATCTCAATCGCCAAGTCTGGAAATTCTTTTTGCCGCCGATTTTCGCCAAACCGATAGGATAAATCCGGTTCTTTACTGGCTCCTCTGACTTCTGAGAGCAGCGTTGCGCTCCCTGTTGGGGTGAAGTCAAAGTCTTTTTCCATAAAGAAAAGGATCAGTAACCCAGCAAGTAAGCATTTGAATGTTTCGTGATCGGTGGAGATGGGCATGATTTCTACGTAACCGTCTAGATAGGATAGCCGGATACTGCGCCGATATGCTAGAGCGCTGTCCAATGCCTGAAACTCAGCCCAGGTCATGAAATAGGGGAAGACAAATCGGGTTGAGTTTAGCCGTGGGATTTGGGTTTGAGTGGTGGTTGTCATGGCACTATCCTTTGATTGGGTGCTAAGTTCCAGTTTAGTGGGCGATCGCTTGCGCTAACTTGTCAGTTCG